>NZ_JBSHAM010000036.1:0-89019 GCF_053611505.1 Amycolatopsis sp. NPDC054798
GCCCCCAAGAGACGATTGGGTTGATAGGCCAGAAATGGAAGCACAGTAATGTGTTGTCGAGTTGACTGGTACTAATAGGCCGAGGACTTGCCCACAAAGATGTTACGCATCCACTCTACGGTTCTGAAACACCACACCGGCCCCACCTGATGGTGGGGGGTGTGTGTTGTTTCGGAGTGTTTCGGTGGTTTTAGCGTCAGGGAAACGCCCGGTCCCATTCCGAACCCGGAAGCTAAGCCTGACTGCGCCGATGGTACTGCAACCGAAGGGTTGTGGGAGAGTAGGACACCGCCGAACTTACTTTGATAGGGAGCGAGGCTCCGGTCGAGAACCAGAAAATGGTTTTCCCGGAGCCTCGCTCCTTTTTTCATGCCCAAAAAACGGCAGGCCGGAAAAACGGCCCGCCGATCTCACTCCGGCCGGCGCAGCAAATACGTGTCCATGATCCACCCGTGCCGCTCCCGAGCCGCGGCCCGCGTCTCCCGGATCTTCTCCGCCAGCGCGTCATCCAGCGGCCCGGACAGCAAAATCTCGTCCGGCGTTCCGACGTACGCGCCCCAATAGATCCACAGCCCCCGGTCCGCGTACTGGCCGAACGCGGTGTGCGCGTCGAGCAGTACGAAGACGTCATCAGCGTCACTCGGCCAACCCTCAGCCAGCCTGCGGCCCGTCGTGAGCTGCACGGCACGGCCGATCTGGTTCATCGTCGTCCGATGCCGCGCGACCAACGCGGAGATGCTGCTGATCCCCGGCACGACCTCGTAGTCGAACGCCACATTCCCGCGCGCCAGCACGGCCTCGATCAACGCGATGGTGCTGTCGTACAGCGCCGGATCGCCCCAGACGAGAAACGCGCCGGTTTCGCCGTCTGCCAGCTCGTCGCGGATCAGACGCTCGTAGACGTCGGTGCGGAGCTGGTGCCAGTCGGCGACCGCGGTGCGGTAGTCCGACGGCGTCCGGTCGCGGTCCGGGTCCTTCGCGCTCACCACGCGATACCCCGGCTGGCTCACGAACCGCTCCAGTATCTCCTGGCGCAGCTGCACCAGGTCGGCTTTCGCGCTGCCCTTGTCGAGCACGAAGAACACGTCGACGCGATTGAGCCGGTCGACTGCCTGCACCGTGAGGTGTTCCGGGTCGCCGGCGCCGATCCCGATCGCGTAGATCTTCCGCATCCTTGCAGTCTCTCCCGGCGGGTAACCGGGTTCACGACAGGGTCCCCTGGCATGCCGCTACCCCCTAGGGGTATAAAGGAGGTGTCAGCGAAGAGCACGATAGGGAGTGTGGCGATGACCGAAGCGACTTACACCGTCGAGGGCATGACCTGCGGGCACTGCGTCGGATCGGTGAAAGAGGAGGTAGGCGGCCTGACCGGCGTCCAGGCGGTCGACGTCGACCTCGCCACCGGCGCGGTGAAGGTCACCAGTGCAGAGCCGATCTCGCGCGAAGCTGTCGAGGCTGCCGTCGCCGAGGCCGGCTACCAGGTCGTCGCGTAAAAAGGAGTGACATGAGCACCACGACACCAGCCCCCGTGCAGTCAGTCGAACTCGCCATCGGCGGGATGACCTGCGCGTCGTGCGCTGCTCGGGTCGAGCGGAAGCTCAACAAAGTCGAGGGCGTCACCGCGAGCGTCAACTACGCGACTGAGAAGGCGCACGTCGAATACCCCTCCACCGTTTCGGTCGACGACCTGGTGGGCGTCGTCGAAGCGACCGGTTACACCGCGCAGGCGCCGCAACCGGAGAAGCCGGAAGAACCCGAGCAGGACGAGACGCGGCCGCTGCGCGACCGGCTCCTGTACTCGGCGATCCTCACGGTGCCGGTGATCGTGCTGGCGATGGTCCCCGCGCTGCAGTTCACGAACTGGCAGTGGCTCTCGCTCACGCTCGCCGCGCCGGTCGTGGTCTGGGGAGCGTGGCCGTTCCACCGCGCCGCGTGGACCAACCTCCGGCACGGCGCGGCGACGATGGACACGCTGATCTCGCTGGGCGTCTCGGCCGCCACGCTGTGGTCGCTGTACGCGCTGTTCTTCGGCATGGCGGGTATGCCGGGGTTGCGGCACGGCTTCGAGTTCAGCGTCTCCGGAGGATCGGGGACCGACAACATCTACCTCGAGGTCGCGGCGGGCGTCACCACGTTCATCCTCGCTGGCCGCTATTTCGAGGCGAGGTCCAAGCGTCGCTCCGGCGCTGCCCTTCGGGCCTTGCTCGAACTCGGCGCGAAGGACGTGACAGTCCTCCGTGATGATCGCGAGCAGCGGATCCCGGTCGACCAGTTGCGGGTCGGGGACACGTTCGTGGTGCGGCCCGGCGAGAAGATCGCCACCGACGGCGTGGTGACCGACGGTAGCTCGGCAGTCGACGTCAGCATGATTACCGGGGAATCCGTGCCGGTCGAGGTCGCGGTGGGTGACGGCGTCACCGGAGCGACGGTGAACGTCGGCGGCCGCGTCACGGTGCGCGCGACGCGGGTCGGCGCGGACACGCAGCTCGCGCAGATGGCCCGGCTCGTCGAGGAAGCGCAGAACGGCAAGGCCGCGGTGCAGCGCCTGGCCGACCGGGTGTCGGCGGTGTTCGTGCCGATCGTGCTGGTGCTGGCTCTGGGCACGCTGATCACCTGGCTGCTGACCAGCGGAAACGTCACGGAGGCGTTCACCGCGGCAGTCGCGGTGCTGATCATCGCCTGCCCGTGCGCGCTGGGGCTCGCGACTCCGACCGCGCTGCTGGTCGGCACCGGTCGCGGCGCGCAGCTCGGGATCCTGATCAAGGGACCGGAGGTGCTCGAGTCCACTCGCCGGGTCGACACCGTGGTGCTCGACAAGACCGGCACTGTCACGACTGGGCGAATGAGCCTGGTGGACGTCCACGCCGGGGAAGGCGTCACGGAGCGCGAACTCTTGCGCTACGCGGGGGCGGTCGAGCACGCCTCGGAGCACCCGATCGCGAAAGCGATCGCGGACGGTGCGCGCGAGCGAGTCGGCGATCTCCCGTCGGCGACAGAGTTCCGGAACACCGAGGGACTCGGCGTCTCCGGCCTCGTGGAGGGCGCAGCTGTGCTCGCGGGCCGTGCCGCTTTCCTGGCCGACTGGAGCGTCAAGATCGACGACCGGCTCTCCGAGGCCAAGGCGGCAGCGGAAGAGCGGGGCGCGACCGCGGTGTTCGTCGCGTGGGACGGCGTGGCGCGAGGCGTGCTGGTGGTTGCGGACACGATCAAGCCGACATCGGCGCAGGCCGTCGCCGAACTCCGAGCACTGGGGCTGCGGCCGGTGCTGCTGACCGGCGACAACGCCGGCGCGGCGCGCGCCATCGCGGATGCCGCGGGTATCACCGAGGTGGTGGCCGAGGTGCTGCCGGAGGAAAAGGTGGCCGTGGTGAAGCGGCTGCAGAGCGAGGGCCGAGTGGTCGCGATGGTCGGCGACGGCGTCAACGACGCGGCCGCGCTCGCCCAAGCCGACCTCGGGCTGGCCATGGGCACGGGAACGGACGCGGCGATCGAAGCCGGCGACCTGACCCTGGTCCGAGGCGACCTGCGCGCGGCCGTCGACGCGATCCGGCTGGCCCGGCGCACGCTCGGCACGATCAAGGGGAATCTGTTCTGGGCGTTCGCCTACAACGTCGCGGCGCTGCCGCTGGCGGCGTTCGGCCTGCTCAACCCGATGATCGCGGGTGCCGCGATGGCGTTCTCGTCGGTGTTCGTGGTGTCGAACAGCCTGCGATTGCGGCGGTTCCGGGCAGCGTGATCCAGCGGGGACGGGCCAGTAGCGGGACTTCCGCTGCTGGCCCGTTTTCTTGTGCTCTTGGCGATGATCTGGACGGCTTCGGGTTGTCGCGCGCTGATCTGTCTGGGGCGGCCTTGGTCTTGCTTTCGGGCTAGTGCGCTGAGAACACCGGGCTAGCTGGGAGTTGCGTCCGTTACCTGCCAGCGGGGTATCGCTGGGAGTCCTCGCGCACTGACGGATCTGCTTCTTCTCAGCTCGCAGCAGCGGGCGAGCGCCGTCGGTGCTGATCGACGTCAGCGGTCGTCCGGCAAGAAGAGACGGGTGCTTCGCACTGGGAACCAGCCCAGGAGCTGTCTCAGGAGCGCACCAGCCGCGCGATCGCGTCAGAGGCTTCGCGCACCTTGAGGTCCGCTTCCTCCCCGCCCGCGGCCGCGGCCTGGACGACGCAGGTCGCCAGGTGCTCGTCGAGCAGTTCCAGCGAGAAGGACTGCAACGCCTTCGTCGCCGCGGACACCTGGGTCAGGATGTCGATGCAGTACTTGTCCTCCTCGACCATGCGCTGCAGGCCGCGGATCTGGCCTTCGATCCGGCGAAGGCGCTTGAGGTAGGCCTCTCGTTCACTGCCGTAGCCGGTCATCGCACATCGTCCCTTATTCTCGGCATCCCCGGTGGTTCACTGTCAAGTATACCCACCCGGCGTATCCAGGGTTGTCGCTCAGCCGGGCGGGGTGGTTTCGCCCGCGTGTAAGTCGGGTCGCGACCGTCCCGGCTACCGATCTGGCGGACGTTCGAGAGGGCGACGCTGCGCCAGCTCCCGGACCGCCGCAGGTTGCTGCGGCGTCGTTCGCCACTGGTGTGCCGCCCGGCGCGCGTTGTTCCGGCGCGGTTTGGCGCTCGCGTGCCGTCCGGTATGCGTTCTTCCGGCATGGTCCGGCCGCGGCGTGTCGTTCGGTGCGAAGTCGGCGTTCGCCGGTGGCCAGCCGCCGAGTATGCCTGCTTTGCGTATCGAGGTGCAGTCGCCGGGTTGCCTCGGCGGTTTCGGTGAGCGCGAACGTGCGGTGCTGACCAGACACGGGCGTCTGCCGTCCGCGTGCGAGGTTGGCGTTCATGGCGGAAGCCCTCGAGCGCGCCCGCTCGGCGTATCCGAGGCCGGTCTTCACCCAGTGGGGGCGGCCTCGGCGACTTCGGTGAGCGCGGACGTGCGGCGCTGGTTCGGCACCGGCGTGCCGTCCGGCGCGAGGTCGGCGTTCGCGGTGGCCAGCAGTTCGCGGGCACCGCGCAGCGCGGCCTTCACCCGTTGCTGGACGGCGGCGAGTTCGGCGACTCGTTTTTCGGCGTCGGCGACGATCCGGGTGGCGTGGTCGGTGGCTTGGCGTACGTGCGCGTCGGCTTCGGCGCGGGCGGCAGCGGTGCGGTCCGCGATTTCGCGGAGTGCGTCGGTGCGGCGGTCGGCCAACGTGCGCGTGAGATGTTCCTCGAGCCGGCGGCGTTCCTTCGCCGCCGCTTCGTCCGCGGCCTTGCGTTCTTCGACTGCGCGGCGCAGCAGATCCTCGTGTTCTCGCCGTTGCTGCTCGCGGTCGGCGGAAACCGCTTCGACGAGCGCGCGTTCTTTTTCGGTGAGGCGGACGGCTTCTGCCTTGGCGTCGGCGATGATCCGCGCGGCGGTGTCCTCGGCGCGGGCGGTGATCTCCGCGGCTTCTTCGCGCGTCAGCTCGACCATCCGGCGGGAACGTTCCTGCAACGCGTCCGGTTCGATGGGGGTGCGGCTGATCCGGTCGACCGTCGCGCGCAGTTCGCGATTGCGCTCGGCGAGTTCGGCCGCCTGCTGTGCCGCGGCGTCGCGTTCCGCGGCGAGGCGCTGGAATTCCGCCTCGACCCACGTGACGAATTCGTCGACCTGGCCGCGCTGATAGCCGCGCCAAGCCGAGTCGAAGGACGGCCGGACGGACATCAGGACTTCGCCACCGCCGGGGGCCATGCTCTCACCTCCCATTTGGATGGTTTCTCCTCGGCGCTCGTTTTTCTTGCCGCGCCGGGGTTTCCGCACTGCCTCCAGTGTGCCTGAAGTCCGGCGATCCGTGGGAACCTGGGGCGGGTCAATCTTCGAGCGGGTCTTCGGTGCCCGTCGCGGTGCTTCGCACGCCGGGCAATTCGGCCAGTTCCGCGGTGAGTTCGGGAAGATCGCCGCGGCCCTGCAACAGCAACGTGACGACCGCGATCCGTTGTCCCTCTTCGGAAACTGTTTCGCGGTCGACCGCCACCCGGTGGACGGCCCAGCCCCGATCGGTGCAAGTGGCGAGCACGGCGCGCAGTACGCCGTGCCCGTCGGCATAACTCAAGCGGAGGATCGGCGGCTGCCGCCGATGCCGCGCGACGAACCGGGAAAGCGGCGGGAATCCGCGAGTGATCACGACGAGACCGGCAGTGGTCGCGACGGCCAGCACCGGCAACCCCGCGCCGCACGCGACTCCGACGGCCGCGGCGAGCCAGACGGTCGCCGCGGTTGTGAGGCCGCGCACCGCGTCGCGGCGCACGAAGATCAGCCCGCCGCCGACGAACCCGATGCCGGACACGATCTGCGCGGCGATCCGCGACGGGTCGAGCGCGACGTGCTCGATGCCGAGCAAATCGGCGAAACCGTATTTCGACACCAGCATGAAGACTGCCGATCCGACGCCGACCAGCGTGTGCGTGCGCAGGCCGGCCTGTTTGTTGCCGACCTCGCGCTCGATGCCGATCACCGTGCTCAGCAGCAGGGCGAGCAACACCGGCGGCAGCAATTCCCACTGTTCACCGGTGGACCAGAGAGCATGCACAGACGTACCTCCTCGCCCGTCACTGTGCCTGCCCCGCGGAGAGCCCGCGCGCCCGGCCCGGGACGCACGCCTAAGCTCGGGCAATGGCCCGCTACTTCGACGTGCACCCGCAGAACCCGCAGCGCCGCGCGCTAGCCCAGGTGGTCGACCTGCTGCGCGACGACGGGCTCATCGCCTACCCGACCGACTCGTGCTTCGCGCTCGGCTGCCGCATCGGCAACCAGCAGGGGATGGAACGGATCCGCACCATCCGCAAGCTCGACCACCGGCACCATTTCACGCTCGTCTGCCAGGACTTCGCTCAGCTCGGCCAGTTCGTGCACATCGACAACGCGGTGTTCCGGGCCATCAAGGCGAGCACCCCCGGCGCGTACACGTTCATCCTCCCGGCGACGAAGGAAGTCCCGCGCCGGCTGCTGCACGCCAAGAAGAAGACCGTCGGCGTGCGGATCCCCGACCACGTGGTGACCCAGGAACTGCTCGGCGAACTGGGCGAGCCGATCCTGTCGAGCACGCTGCTGCTGCCCGATTCCGGCGAGCCCCTCACCCAGGGCTGGGAGATCAAGGAAGAACTCGACCACGTCCTGGACGCCGTCATCGACTCCGGCGACTGCGGCGTGGAACCCACCACGGTGATCGACTTCTCTTCCGGAGAGGCGGAGGTCGTGCGCCACGGGGCGGGAGACCCGTCCCGCTTCGAGTGAGCAGGGTCATCATCGGTTTCTAGCCTCCTGTTGGTGTTGTGATTCGAGTGTTGGCGGACGGTGTGTTCCGGGCCGCTCGGCGCGACGGCTGTTGACGCGGATTGCTTGTCTCGACGGCTGCCCATAACAGCTTCTTGACGCGACAGTTCTTGACGCGACAGCCGCCGACCTGGGGCTGAGTGACGTGACGGCCGCTGTCAACGTCAGCGGGCAGGCATGCCTGCTGGCCGCAGCTTGAAGCGGCTGTTGGCAGCGCGAAACGCGCGCGGCGGGGCTGCAAGCGCAAGCCGCTTAACGCGACGACCGCAACTGCGGGCGGGTGGTCGCCACGAGCCCCTCCGGACGCCAGTGCATGCTGGTGCAGGCCACTCGAAGCGACAACTGCTCGGTGCGACAACCGCTCAGCGTCGGCGGTCTTGCGCACGGAGCGTGCACGATTGCGCAGGTCTCTCTCGCGAGCCACCTCCAGGCGCAGGCTGCGGATGGTTCTTGCGGCCCGGCGAGCACCTCGTCATCGAGCAGCACAATCCAGGGCTCCTCCGGCGTGAACTGCAGCCGGTCGCCGCTCCAGCGCCTTCCTCGGCGTCGGCCGTAGCCCTCTGGATTCCCGTTGGCGCGGGCAGCAGCAATCCTCGCTGTCGTCGGTGTCAGCCGATGCAGTCTCCTTCAGGCAGGGCCGCAGGGTGCGGGCTGGCACAGTGGTGCAGCTCAACCTGAGCGTGGGGAGACAGCAGCGGATCACGACCGGCGGGTGCCGAAGCGGGCTGGCAGATACCGGCACCAGCGGTCCGCGCTTTCAGGTGCGTTCGATCAAAGCTCCTTTCTTTCGTCGAATGGGTGGCAGATTCAGCGCGCGGGGCGGGCGAACCCGTGCGCCGTCGAAGAGATCACACGGTTGCCTCCATAGGCGCGTTGAGCAGGCGGGACAGGGCATCGGCAAGCGGGATCTCCGACGTGGAATGCCAGCCGACGACGGCATCCGGCCGGAGCAGCAGCGCACCGTCGGCAGGCAGTTCCGTCTCGGCCAGCCATCCCTCGTCCGAGATCGAAACGAGGCGGAGGCCCAGCCGCTCGGCTTCGGCGGTCCACCGGGCGTTGTCCGGCCCGCAGAGCAAGGCGAGACCAGGCCCGGCCAAGTCCACTGTGGACGTGGTGGCGTCGAGCCAGGCGTGCGGCACTCGAGTGCCTGGGCGACCGGCCGGGCCGTACCGGTCCTCCGGAGCGGGGCCGCGTCCGTCCGGGATGAAGGCACCGTGTTCGTAGTGCACGCCGAACAGCGCGGCGAGCGGGTCGATGCGGGGCGCGTCGTCGCTGGTGATCGTGGCGAGCATGGTGCCGAGATGGCCGCTTGCCATGCTGGAGAATTCCGCCGTCGCGTACCCGATCGGGTACCGCTCGGCGTGGTAGGTGTCGAGCAGGGCGGGCGTCGCCGTTCCCGCCAGAACTGCGGCGAGCTTCCAGGCGAGGTTGGCTACGTCCGCGATCGCGGTGTTCGCACCTGCGGCGGCCATCGGCGGCATCGCGTGCGCGGCGTCGCCGGCCAGGAAGACCCGGCCGGAGGAGAACCGGTCGGCTACGTACATCCCTGACTCCCAGTGCATCCGGCTCAGCACTTCGACTTCGAGGTCCGGCACGCCGACAACGGTGCGCAGCAGCTCTCGCCAGCCGTCGTCGCCCAGGGAATCCGAGCCGGGGAAGTCGGAAGTGGAGAAGAGCCACCGGTCGGTGCCGTTGACCGACACGAAAGCGCCCGAAGCGGCCGGGTTTTCGATCCGGCACAGGTTGAACGGTTTGTCCCGGATCAGCCCGGCGAGGTCCGCGCGGAAACAGACGTCGAGGTTGTCGGCCAGATGCCCGTGCCCGCTGCGCGGAATGCCGAGCGCGGTGCGGACCGGGCTGCGCGCGCCGTCCGCCGCGATCAGATATTCGGCGCTGACCTGGTACGGGTCCCCGCCGGCCGGCCGCAGTTCGGCGGTGATCCCGGCGTCGTCCTGCTCGAACGACACCAGTTCGGTGCCGAACCGGACCGCCACGCCGCGCTCGACAGCGGCCTGCCGCAGCACCGGCTCCAGCACGTCCTGCGGGCACAGCACGCTTGGCCCCGGGCTGAGGTCGGGCATTTTGGCGTGCTGGCCGAGCCGCTCGCGCACGGTGTCGGTGACTTCCGGCCAGGTCGCGTCGGCCAGTGTCGTGCCGGAGAGCATTCCGGTGAACGACGCGAGTGGTGCGCTGGCCCGCTCGACCTCGTCCATGAGGCCGAGCCATCGGAACACCTCGGTGCTGCGCGGGTTGAACCGGCGCGCCTTCGGCTGCGGGGACGTGCCGGCGTGCTTTTCCACCAGCACCGGGGCTGTTCCCTCGCGGTGCAGCAGCAGTGCCGCGGTGAGCCCGGCGATCCCTCCGCCGCAGATCAGAACAGGAATTCGTGCAGTCATTTCGCAACCCCCAGGGTCGTGTACGTTGTACATCTTGTGTACGTTGTACATGACGATGTACTGTGTACGCAAGCGGGCTGGAGACAGGGAGATGAATGGGAGATCAAGGGCCGACACCGCCGATTTGGCTGTTGCCCGAGCCGCCGGAGCGCGGATGGGGCCTCGGACGGGTCGACATCGTCAACGCGGCCGTGCGCCTTGCTGATCACGGCGGCGCGGAGGCGCTCACGATGCGGGCAGTCGCAAAGGAGCTGGGCGCGTCCACTCCGATGTCGCTGTACCGCTACGTGCACAGCAAAGACGGTCTGGTGGACCTGATGCTGGACCTGGCGAACAGCGAGGTGCGCACCCCGGAGGTCCCGGGCGAGGACTGGCGGGGCGAGCTGACGGCCGTCGCGGGCGACACGTGGGCGATGACGAAGCGGCATCCGTGGTACGCGCGGCTGGTGCACCAGCGGCCTCCCGCGGGGCCGAACGCGAGCCGGCGGACCGAGTTCGTGCTGGCGACGTTCGACCGGCTGGGTCAGGACCTCTCGTCGGCGCTCGGGTACGCCCGCCTGCTCGACGGGTACGTCATCGGGCAGGCGCTGCAATGGGCGGAAGAGCGGGCGATGCGGCAGCGCAACGCGTTCGTCGACGTGGTGGACGTGCAGCGGCAGGCGCGAGCTTGGTTCGGCGACGTCGTATCGGAGGATGGGCCGTATCCGCTGCTCATGCGGGTGCTGGAGGGCTTCCTGGCCGAGCCGCACGACGCGGCTGGCGAGGCGGCCGAGGTCGGCGCGGACGGTGCTGAGCCGGGCGCGGAAGCGGTCGGACCTGGCCGGACGGCTGGGGCCGGTGAGCCGGACGCTGGGCTGGGGACGGACGTAGCTGGCCGGGCGGCTGGGGCCGGTGGGACGGACGCTGGGCTGGGGACGGACGTAGCTGGCCGGGTTGCTGGTGCCGGTAGGCCGGGTGCGGAGACGGCCGGGGCTGAACTGGCGGGCGAGGCGGGCCGCGAGGTGGCTGGCTCTGATCGTGCGGCTGGGGCTCGCCAGGGCGAGGCTGAGGCTGGTCGAGGCGGCGGGAGTCGGGCTGGATCGGCCAGGTCTGACCGGGCGGCTGGGTCTGATCGTGTGGCCGAGTCAGGCCGGGCGAATGGGGCAGGCCAGACGGTCTCGGACCGGGCGGCGGACGCGGAAGCTGCGGCGGACACGCGAAAGGTGGCCGAGGCGGCAGCCGAGGACGCGCAGTTCGAGCTGGGCCTCGAATGTCTGCTGGACGGCATCGCCGCGCGGCTCCGCTAGGTTGGTCGCCTGGACCGGCTGCTGGGGAGAACGACGTGAAGTTCCTGCTGACGATGCACATGAACCCCGACGTATGGGAAGGGCTGAGCGAGGAGACCCGCCAGGAGGTGATGGACGGGCACGCGGACTTCATCGCCAAGATCCGCGCGTCCGGCGAGATGATCAACACGCAGGCGCTCGGCGGGCCGGAGGACAGCGCTGTCGTGCGGGTGCGCGGCGGGGTGCCCGCGGTCACCGACGGTCCGTTCGCGGAGTCCAAGGAATTCCTCGCCGGGTTCTATCTCGTCGAATGCGAGAACCGCGAGCGGGCGCTGGAGGTCGCCGCGATGATTCCCGACGCGGGGATCGACGGGCTCGGCATCGAGGTCCGGCCGGTGGTGTTCTTCGCTGACGCGGAAACGCAGCCCGACCTCGGCTGATGGCGGACGTCGGCGAGCTGCTCCGGCCGCTCGTGCCGCAGGCGCTCGGGACGCTCGTGCGGCGGTACGGGCAGTTCGAGGCGTGCGAGGACGCGGTGCAGGAGGCGCTGGTCGCGGCGGTCGAGCAATGGTCGGCCGGCGAGGTGCCGGACAACCCGCGCGCGTGGCTGCTCACGGTCGCCACGCGACGGCTCACTGACCTTTGGCGCAGCGAGAGCGCTCGGCGGCGACGCGAAGAAACCGTCGCGGTGCAGGACGTCGCGCTGACCGCGGTCGTGCCCGGGCCGGAGGATGAGCAACCGCCGGAGCAGGACGACACGTTGACGTTGCTGTTCCTGTGCTGCCATCCGGCGGTCACGCCCAGCTCGCAGGTCGCGCTGACGCTGCGCGCGGTCGGCGGGCTGACGACGGCTGAGATCGCGCGTGCGTTTCTCGTGCCGGAAGGCACTATGGCGCGCCGGATCACGCGGGCCAAGGAAAGCGTGGCGGCGCCCGGGTCGACCTTCGCGCCGCCGTCCGCCGAGGACTGGCCGGCTCGGCTGCAGGTCGTCTTGCAGGTGCTGTACCTGATTTTCAACGAGGGATACACGGCGACGTCGGGCGAGGACTTGCATCGGGCCGAACTGTCCGAGGAGGCGATCCGGCTGACCCGCGCCGTCCACGCGCTGCTTCCGGACGATGGCGAGGTCGCCGGGCTGCTGGCGCTGATGCTGCTCACCGACGCGCGACGGCCGGCGCGCACCGGGCCCGACGGAGCGTTGACGCCGCTCGCCGAACAGGACCGTCGACAGTGGACAGTGCCATTGATCGTCGAGGGCCTGGAATTGGTGAACCGGGTACTGGGGCGAGGTCCGGTCGGGCCGTACCAGGTGCAAGCTGCGATCGCGGCGCTGCACGACCAGGCGGCGGGCACCGATTCCACTGACTGGGCGCAGATTCTCGAGCTGTACGGCCTGCTCGAACAGCTGGCGCCCGGCCCGGTGACGACGCTCAACCGGGCGATCGCGGTCGCGATGGTGCACGGTCCGGAGAAAGCGCTGGCGCTGCTGGCCACTCTCGAGGACGACGCGCGGCTGAAACAGGGCCACCGGCTCGACGCGGTCCGTGCGCATCTGCTCGAACTCGCTGGCGACACGGCGGGTGCGCATGCGCATTACCTGCGCGCGGCGAAGCGGACGAGCAGCATGCCGGAACGCCGGTATCTCCAGGCGAAGGCGGCGGAGTACCTGCCGCGGGGAGAGTAGGCGAGCTGCCCGGTCGGGTGCGCTGCTTGGCTCGCTCGCGGGAGGCGGGTGCCGGGTGAGGTGGGCGTGGGATCGGGTGAGGCAGGCGGTCCTGGTCAGGCGGGTGGCGGATCTGGCGAGGCGGCGAGCGACCGGATTAGGCAGGCGGTGATCGGGTGAGGCCGGGCGCGGACCGGATTAGGCAAGTGACGGCTGGAGTGAGGAGGCCGCAGGACCGGATCATGCAGCGGCGGATCGGGCGGAGCGAGTGAGAGACCAGGCATGCAGTGGGTCGGGTTCGGCAGCCAGCGGGATGAGTCAGGCTGGGCCCTCCCACCGGCCGATCGAGCCAGCAAGCGGATCAGCCAAGGAGCGAAACCGAGCGGCTATCGGGTGCCTGCCCAAGCACGGTAGCCAGGGCGCGGGCAGGCCGCTGGGCGCAGCGGGTCGGCGGTCGCCCAAGTCGGGGGAGCGCCCAAGTCGGGAGTCCCCGAGCGGGGCGGAGCATGCCTGGCGGGACACAGGCTCCAGGGGAAGCGAGCCGGGCAGATCCGGGGAACATCCAGTGCGAAGCAGGGACCAATCAGGCGGCTGGGTTTGTGCGTTCCAGGAGGAAAACCCGAATCTCGCGGTGGGCGGCCCGCTCGGCGTAGCGGTTGTAGGCCGGCCAGTAGGAGGCGACGGCGTCCCACATTTCCTGTCGTTCGGCACCTTCCAGGAGGCGGCCTCGAACCGGCAGCGTGCAGCCGTGGACGGAGACTGTCGCGTCGGGGTTGGCCAGCAAGTTCGCTGTCCAGGCGGGGTGGTGTTCGCCGCCCCAGTTGGAGCCGATCACCACGTAGCCGCCGGAGCGTTCGACGTACAGCAGCGGGACCTGGCGTGGTTCGCCGGTCGTCCGGCCGATGGTGGTGAGCAGGAGGGTGCGCAGACCGACTGCCGCGCCTACGCCCAGGCGGCCGCCGCTGATGCGGAGGAGCAGGCGGTCGGCGGGCATCATCGCTTGGCCGAACTTGGCGAATGCTTTGCTGCGGCCCAAACCGGCGAACATCCTGCGCAGTTCCATGGGCGGCAGCCTACGGGCGGTGCAGGAGGACAGGCGCGGCCGTGTCCGGAAAAGGGAGTCAGAAGCCGCTTGTGGTCAGTTTCAGGAGGGCGTCGGTGATCGCGGGGGCGTGGTCCACCAGATAGAAATGGCCGCCGGGATAAGTGGTCAGGGTGAAGTCGCCTCGGGTGTGGGACGACCAGGCTTGCACGTCGTCCACCGGGGCGTGCGGGTCGGCGTCTCCGGTGTGGGCGTGGATGGGGGCGGCGAGCGGGCCCGCGCTCGGGCGGTACGTCTCGATGGCCGTGTAGTCCGCGCGCAGGGCTGGCAGGAACAGTTCTCGCAGTTCCGGGTCTTGCAGCACCTTCGGGTCGGTGCCGGCCAGGCCTTCGATCTCGGACAGCAAACCGTCGTCGTCCTGGAGGTGAACTTGTTCGTTCACCAGGCGGGACGGGGCTCGGCGGCCGGAGATCACTACTGCTTCCGGCGGCGTGCCCCTCGCCTCCAGCCGCAGGCCGACCTCGTATGCGAGCGTCGCGCCCATGCTGTGGCCGAACAGCACTACCGGGAGGTCCAGCCACGCCAGCAGGGCTTGGGTGACGCCGTCGGCCAGTTCTTCGATGGTGCGCAGGGCTGGTTCGGCCATCCGGTCCTGCCTGCCGGGATACTGCACCGCGAGGACATCGACGGCCGGGGCCAGCGCCTTCGACAGCGGGTGGAAGAACGGGGCTGCGCCGCCTGCGTGCGGCAGGCACACCACCCGGGCGGGGGCGTCGTCGGCGGGATGGAAGCGGCGTAGCCACAGGTCCGTCATGCGGGCGATTTTACCGGGGACGGCCGCGGTCAAAGAGCCATTCTGCGGAACTCGATCTTCTCGTACGCGCTGGTGCCGCCGGTTTCGAACAGGACTCCCACCGTGGAACGGTCTGGTTGGACCAGGTCGGAGTAGCCGGCGGGGGCGTCGGCGAGAACGGTGGACGGCTGCCAGGTTTCGCCTCGGTCGGAGCTGGTCCTGAGTTGCATCGTGCGGCGGACGGCGGGGTCGGAGGGGCCCGAATAGAGAAGCACGCGGCGGTCGGCCGTTTGCAGGACGCTGCCTTCGACCTTCGGGCCGGACAGGGTCGGCTGCACTCGGTACGGGCGGGTCAGGGTGCGGCCGCCGTCGGTGCTGTAGGCGTCCAGCCGATGCTCGGGGGCCGAGCCCTGGTTGCGGCTGGAGAAATAGACGGTGCCGTCCGGCAACTCCGTGGCGGTGGTTTCGTTCGGGGCGAGGACGCCGTCGGTCGGGTCGTCGGTGAAGCCGATGTGCCAGGTGCGGCCGTTGTCGTCGCTGTAGAGGTCGTGGCCGCCGTAGTACTTGGCTTCGGTTCCGACATCCGCGGAACCCGCGGCAGGGGCGCTGGAGTGGTTGGCGGGCACGATGATTCGTCCGGCGTGGCGGCCGTGCTGGAGCAGGGTCGCGTGGCCGGGGGCGGTGGCGTACCAGCGCCAGGACGGCAGTTTCGTCGTGGCGGTGATGTCGCGGGCGGGGGTCCAGGTGCGGCCGTTGTCGGGGCTGCGCTGGACGAAAACCCGGCGGGTGTCTTGCGCGGAGACGGTGCCGGACATGATGGCCTTCTCGCTGACGGGTCCGTTGTGGACAGTCAGTAGGACCAGGTCGCCGTTGCGGGCTGTCACCGGGGTCGGGTTTCCGGCGGTGGCTTCGCCGTTGCTGTCGACTACGCGCAGGGTGCCCCAGGTGCAGCCGCCGTCGCGGGAGGTTTTGGCGACGGTGTGGATCGCGCCGGAGTCGCCGGGGGAGTCGCGGCGGCCTTCGGCGAAGGCGATCAGCGAGCCGTTCTTGGTGCGGACCGCGGCGGGGATGCGGAAGGTGTGGTAACCCTCGGTGCCCGAGGTGAACGGGGTCGACGACGTACAGCTGTGTGCCGCGTTCGCAGGTGGGGCCGGGAGGAAGGCCAAGATCGTTGCGGCGAAAGCGAGCGTGACTGTTTTCGGGAGCACCGGGGGACCGCCTCTCGCTCCGGACATGGGATGTCCGACGTCCTATGTCCGGAGAACTTAGAGAGGCGGTCGCGCGGCGTCAAGCCTCCGGATCGGTGGCGGTCGCGCGGATCGTTCCGGTCTCGGCGGTCGCGGTGATCCGCAGCGGGGCGGTGCCGGTCGGGCGCACCCGCATGATTTCCGCGGCTACCGGGGCGGCCAGGTGCGTGCGCAGGGTCCGGCGCAGGCCGCGGGCGCCGTAGACCGGGTCGAAGCCCTCGTCGGCTAGCAGGCGGATGGCGGATTCGGCTACCTGGAGGTCGACGCCGCGGCGGCGGAGCCTGGAGCGCAGCAGATCGGTTTCCAGGCGGGCGACTTGTTCGACGGTGGTGCGGTCCAGTTCGTCGAAGATCACTGTCTCGTCGATGCGGTTCAGGAATTCCGGGTCGAAGAACGACTGCAGGGCTTTGTCGACGACGGCTCGGCGGGTGTGGCTGCGGTCCAGGAGCGAGCGCCAGCGGGAACCGCGGCGGCGGGCCAGTTCCTTCGAGCCCAGGTTCGAGGTGAGGAAGACGAAGCTGTTGCGGAAGGAGATC
Organism: Amycolatopsis sp. NPDC054798; assembly: GCF_053611505.1. Classification (NCBI taxonomy): domain Bacteria; kingdom Bacillati; phylum Actinomycetota; class Actinomycetes; order Pseudonocardiales; family Pseudonocardiaceae; genus Amycolatopsis; species Amycolatopsis sp. NPDC054798. The sequence goes on from NZ_JBSHAM010000036.1 coordinate 16,217, forward strand.
TTTTCCTGCCCGTTCGCCAAGCGCAGCATTCCGTTGTCCAGGACGCCGAGGAGTGCGCGAAGGACGGTGGGGTGCGCCTTCTCGACCTCGTCGAAGAGGACGATTCCTGGGGTGTACGGGTCACCCTCCACAGTGGATCGGTCGAAGACGGTGAAGGCTTCCTTGCTGCCAGCGTAGCCGGGAGGGGCGCCGTTGAAGGAGGCTGCGTAGTGCTCTTGTGCGAGGGAGTTCATGTCTACCCGGCACAGATCGTCCGGGCCGGAGCGCAGGGCGGCGGCGACCTGGCGGACCAGTTCGGTTTTGCCGACGCCGGTCGGGCCGAGCAGCAGGACCGTCGCGGGTGGACGGTCGGGTTCGGTCGCGCCCGCGCGGGCCAGGATGATGGCGCGGACGACGGCCTCGACGGCTGCGTCTTGGCCGAGGACGCGGCTGCGGAGGCGTTCGGCCAAACCGTCCGGGGTGTCCGGTGTGGACACTGTGACCGCGGGGGCGGGCGGAGCGGCTGGCTGCCGGTTCCGGTTCTGGTCGTGGTACCTGTCGGTGATGAACGGCATGGTGTCCTTTCCCTGAACCGAAAACCGGAACCGGCAGCCAGCAGAATCAGGCCTGTTTGGTCTTTTCCGCGGGCAGCTGGCCTACGGGGCATTCGGCGACGCCGATCGTGCTGCGCGTGATGGCCTCGACGTTCTCCTGCGCCTTCTGCGCGTCGGTGACCCACGTGCGGTAGAACTCGAACGGGCAGTCCGCGACGCCCTTGTCGCCGTCACCGGCCGCGTGCACGCCCGAGTAACCCCGGTGCAGCAGCTTGAACAGGTGGTTCTGCGACTGGTCGTACTCTCGTGCGTCCCGGATCGCCGAGAGCGACAGTTGGGCGAACTGGATGCCGTATTCCTCCTCGCCGGTTTCGCCGAGCGTCCGGCCGTCGAAGCCGATGATCGAGGAGTGGCCGAAATACGAGTACACGCCGTCGAATCCGGCCGCGTTGGCGACCGCGACGTAGCAATTGTTGGCCCACGCCATGGCTTTCGCCATCAGCACCTGCTGGTCCTTCGCCGGATACATGTAGCCCTGACAGCGGACGATCAGCTCGGCGCCCTTCATCGCGCAGTCGCGCCAGATTTCCGGGTAATTGCCGTCGTCGCAGATGATCAGCGAGATCTTCATGCCCTTCGGGCCGTCCGTGACGTAGGTCGTGTCGCCCGGGTACCAGCCCTCGATCGGGCACCACGGCAGGATTTTCCGGTACTTCTGCACGATCTCGCCGTGGTTGTCGATCAGCACCAGAGTGTTGTACGGCGGTTTGTCCGGGTGGTCCTCGTGCTGTTCGCCGGTGATCGAGAAGACGCCCCAGGTGTCGGCTTCGCGGCAGGCGGCGGAGAAGATCGCAGTCTCCTCGCCGGGGACGGTCGCCGCGGTTTCGTACATTTCCTGCTCGTCGTACATGATCCCCTGCGTCGAGTATTCGGGGAACACGACGAGGTCCATTCCGGGCAGGCCGCTCTTCATGCCGACGACCATGTCGGCGATCTTGCGCGCGTTGTCCAGCACCTCGGCCTTCGAATGCAGCCGCGGCATCTTGTAGTTCACGACCGCGATGCCGACCGTGTCCGGGCTCGAGGAAATGTCGCCGTGTCGCATGGGAGTTCTCCTTCGGTGAGTGGTCAGGCCGCGGCCGCGGCGCGGTCGTGGGCGGGACGGGGCTGGCCGCGGAACCCGAGCACCGCGGCGAGGAGGACGAGCAGGACAGCGGCGGCCGCGGCGATGAGCGCGGTGGTCGCGGTGGAGCGGTAGCCGCCGGTGAGCGCGAGGAACGCGGGCAGCGTGCAGGTCGGCTGGCTCAACAGGACAGTCGCCCAGCCGGTGAATCGGGTCAGCTCCTCGCGGCCGAGCCCGAGCACGAGGAAGAACAGGCCCCACAGCAGAGCCCAGGCGAGCCATATGACGCCGAACACGGGATCGTGCTGCCGCCAGAACGCCAAGCCGGCGTACACCAGCGCGGCGCCCGCGACGAACAGCGAAAACCAGCCGATGCCCTCGGGTTCGAGCCCGGCGAGGTTCGCGATCCCGACGTACAGATAGGTGAAGCCGAACAGGAACAGCCCGGAGGCGCCGAGGATCGCTTCGGAATCCCCGTGCGCCTGGATGATCAGCACCGTCGGCGTCACGCATTGCAGCCCGCCCACGAACAGATTCAGCGCGGCGGCCGACCGCGCGGGCACGCGCCCGAGCAGCATCAGCCCGTTGACCAGCAGTACCGCCCCGACGTAGAGCAGGCCGACGTTGTTCATCGCACGCTCCTCAGTTGGTACCAGATGAAATACTGTCAGGTGAAAATAAATGGGCGGACGGCGGCCGTCAAGCCCGGAACGGGCCGGGTCAGAGCCGGGTGATCGGATCGAAGTCGCAGCCGCGGGCGGCGGCGAGGTGCACGTGCTGAGCGGCTTGCTGGCCGTGGAATTCGACGGTGCCGCGCGGGCCGTCGTAGGCGACGCCGTCGATAGCCGCGTTCAGCGCGCGCAGGTCCGGAGTGCCTGCGCGGCGCGCTAGTTCGGCGAGCGTGTGCAGGCCCTCGTAACAGGATTCGGCCGCGTTGTTGAGCGGGGGAGCGGCCGGGCCGTGCAGATGGACGTAGCGGCCGAGCAGGTCCATCGCGTCCGCGGTGACCAGGGAACGGAAGTACGCGGCGGACGCGAAGAGGTTGCGGGTCGCCTCGGCTCCGCTGGCGAGCAGCATGTTTTCTTCCATCAGCGGGCTGAACCGCAGCATCTGCTCGTGGAGGCCGCGCGCGGCGAACCGGCGGTTGAACCGCACCGCGTCCTGTCCGACGAAGAGCATGAGAACGCCGTCGCACGCCGACGTTTCGACGCGGCGGACGAGCCGCGCCATGTCGCCGGAACCCAGCCCGACGAAGGCTTCCCCGGCGATCTGGAGATCGAGTTCCCTTGCGTAGCGCCGGATCGCGTCCGCGGAACCGCGCGGCCACACGTAGTCGTCGCCCGCCACGAACCAGGTTCGCGCGCCGCAATTGTCGCGCAACCACCGCAGCGCGGGCTGGATCTGCACGCGCGGGATTTCGCCGGAACAGTAGATGCCAGAACGGTTTTCGCCGCCTTCGTAGAGCGACGTGTACACGTACGGCACCCGGTCGGCGAGAACCGGCGCGAGTGCGTTGCGGACTGAGGAAATATGCCAACCGGTGACCGCGTCGATTTCGCCCGCGTCGACCAGGCGGCGTACCGCCGACGCGACCTGGGCGGGCGGAGCGCCGCCGTCGACGACTTCCAGCGTCACTTCGCGGCCGAGGATCCCGCCCGCGTCGTTGAGTTCCCGGACCGCGAGTTCGCTGATCGCCTCGCACGAGGGCCCGAAAAGGCCCGCCGGTCCCTGCAGCGGGACGACCAGCGCGACGCGCAACGCGCTCGCGCGGCTGGCGACTCCGAGTCCCATGCCGGCTCCGGGCTTCTTTGCCGGTTGACTTGCTTTCATCTGGAAGTCTTACAATGCAGAGGCATTTGCGCAAGGGCGGGGAACGAGGGCGGGCGGATGAGGCAGGCACAGGCGGCCGGGGCGTCGCTGATCCGCGAGCTCACCCGCACCGCCCGCGCGGTCACGCTGCGGATCGAGCCGCTGCTCAAACGCGAGGGGCTGAGCCTCGACGGCTGGCTGGTGCTGGACGCGCTCGCCGCGGGCGACGGGCTCACGATGACCGAACTGGCCGGGCGCACGCTGGTCACCGGGCCGACGCTGACCAGGGTGGTCGACCGGCTGGTCACCACCGCGGCGGCGTATCGCGAGGTCGACGCGGAGGACCGGCGGCGGGTCAGGGTGTACCTCGCGCCGCGCGGGCGCAGTGCGCATCAGCGGGCGACAGCGCGGCTGGCCGAGGTCGAACGCGAACTGGATCCGGACGGCGAGGTGCTGGCGAAGCTCTCGGACGTCGAGGTCGAGTAAGGCGTTCAGCTTTGCCGGCGTTGTGCCCAAGGCGTTCGGAAGACGACCAAGCTGCCGAGCAGGGCCAGGGAGAGCAGCGCCGCGCCGCCGTCGGTGATGACGGACGGGAGAATTCCGGCCGGTCCGTCGAGGGCGACGGACGCGTCGAAGACCGCGGGCGGGATTGCTACGACACCGGCGGCCTGCGTGACGTTGACGGCCACGGCGACCCAGAACGGCCACGTCCGGCCGGTCAGCGCCAGCAGCCCGACCGCGTTGCCGACGATGTAGAGACAGCCGACCGTGCGAAGCCCGATCAGGAATCCCTGCGCGTCGGACGTGCTGGCGCCGGCCGATCGCAGCGCGAGGCGGAGCATGTCCAGGTCGATGATCACGAAGTTCTGCAGGATCGTGCCGAGGGTGAAGGCCAGCGAGCAGACGACGGTGGCGATCTGCAGCGGGCGAGTCCACGCGGTGGGCTGGAACTTCCGGACAAGGGTGTGCGACATGGGTCCAGCGTCGTCCGGTTCGTGCCTGCGGACATCCGGTGCCAGCCCGGAATCGCGCTCGGGGGAATTCCCTAGGGCTGCTTCCGCCATTCGCGCCGGTGCCGGGTCAGGACGTCGATCAGCTCGGCTTTGCGCTCGGCCACTTCGGTGTGGCTGCCCATGATCCCGACCGCGGCGACAGTTCGGCCGTCCTCCACGACAGCGACCGACACGCCGTCCGCCTCGGTCGAAGCACTCGGCGCGGCGACCAGGCCCTCGGCCTGGATCCGGGTCAGGTCCCGGAGAAACCGCTCGGCCAGTTCGGCGTCCTCGGGCGGCAGCGCGCCGATCTGCGGCCACAGATCGCGCTTTTCCATGGCGGACAACAGGATCCAGCCGGTCGACGTGCGGATCGGCGAACGGCGCACGAAACCCTCGGCGAGATAGGCGTAGCGCGGGTCGTGCGAGGCGTAGTCGACGTAATAGAGGTCGCTGCCCACCATGATCGCCAGCACCGCGGTCATCCCGGTTTCCTCGTGCAGCGCTTCGAGGTCCTCGTGCGAGACCGTCGTGACGGCGGGGCGGCCGACGAGCCGGACGAGCAGGAAAGGAGCCGGGCCGAGGGAGTAGCGGCGGTCGTGTTCGTCGAGGTAGCCGGTCGCGACGAGGCCGTTGACCAGGCCCTGGATCGAACTCATCGGCGCGTCGAGCTCGCGGGCGAACTCGGTGAGCGTGACCCCGTTCCGGGAGCGTGCGGCCCGCTCCAGGATGGTCGACACCCGGTCGATCATCCGGTGGTGCGGCCTCGGGCGGCCGTCCGGCGTGGGGTGCGTCGGCATCGGTGCTTTCTCTCCTCGGGTGATCGGGAACTCTACCCGGACCAGCAGGTTGCGTAAATACGTATTCTGATGCCAGTATGCGTAGCGAGGAGGTGCGCTCGTGAGCATGCCGCTGGACGGTGTCGTCGTCGCGGATTTCAGCCGGGTGCTGGCCGGTCCGCTGGCCTGCGTGAACCTGGCCGACCTCGGGGCGACGGTGATCAAGGTCGAACGGCCCGGCTCCGGGGACGACACCCGCGGCTGGGGACCGCCGTGGACGGCGCATTCCAGCTCGTACTTCGAATGCGCCAACCGCTCGAAGAAGTCCGTGGTCCTCGATCTCGGCGACCCGGACGACCTGGTGCTGGCGCGCGAACTCGCCGGGCGCGCGGACGTGCTCGTCGAGAACTTCCGCTCCGGCGCACTGCAGCGGCGCGGGCTCGACTACGAATCCGTCCGCGTGGGTAATCCCGGCATTGTGTACTGCTCGGTTTCCGGCTTCGGCGGCGACGCGGACCTGCCCGGCTACGACTTCCTCGTGCAGGCGATGGGCGGCTTGATGAGCGTCACCGGCGCGGCGGACGGCGAACCGGCGAAGGTCGGCGTCGCGCTGGTCGACGTGCTCGCGGCGAAGGACGCCACCATCGGCATTCTCGCCGCGTTGCGGGCCCGCGAGAAGACTGGGCGCGGGCAGCGCGTCGAGGTGAACCTGCTGTCCAGTTTGCTCGGTTCGATGGCCAACCAGGCTTCCTCGTATCTCACGACCGGACGCGCGCCCCGCCGGATGGGCAACGCGCATCCGTCGATTGCGCCGTACGAAACGTTGCGCTGCAAGGACGACGTGCTCGCGCTGGCTTGCGGCAACGACGGGCAGTTCCGTCGGCTTGCCGAGGTGCTGGGCGTTCCGGAACTGGCCGACGACGAGAGGTTCGCGACGAACGCCGAACGCGTGCGCAATCGTCCGGAGCTGCGGGCTGCGCTCGAACAGCAGCTCGGCGCCGACACTGTGGTCGCGTGGGCCGCGCGGCTGACCGAGGCGGGCGTGCCCGCCGGACCGGTCGGCGATCTCGCGGACGGCTTCAAACTCGCGGAATCGCTCGGTCTCGCCCCCACCGTTCCGGTCGGCGACTCGCCGCCCCAGGTCCGCCATCCGATCGGCTACTCGGACACGCCGGTCGCCCGCTACACCGCCCCGCCCCGGCTGGGGCAGCACAGCGACGAGATTCGCCGCTGGCTCGCAGAGGAGAAGAAATGAGCGCCACGAAGTCCCTGCCGCCGCTGGACCCGCGCGACCCCGCCGGGCTCAACGACCTGTTCACCGACGACGAGAAGGCGATCGCGGCCGCGGTCCGCCGGGTCTGCTCCGAGCGGATCGACCCGTACGTCGGCGACTGGTTCGAGCGCGGCGAACTGCCCGATGTCCGCGGCCTCGCCAAGGATCTGGGGGCGCTCGGGGTGCTCGGGATGCATCTGGAGGGCTACGGCTGCGCCGGGATGTCGGCGACCGAGTACGGGCTCGCCTGTCTGGAACTGGAGGCGACCGACTCGGGCATCCGCTCGCTGGTGTCGGTGCAGGGTTCGCTGGCGATGTTCGCGATCTGGAAGTGGGGTTCGGAGGAGCAGAAGCAGCAGTGGCTGCCGTCGATGGCGGCGGGCGAGGCGATCGGCTGCTTCGGGCTGACCGAACCGGACGCAGGGTCGGACCCGGCCAGCATGCGCACCCGCGCGCGGCGCGACGGCGACGACTGGGTCCTCGACGGCCGGAAGATGTGGATTACCAACGGAAGCGTCGCCGACGTCGCCGTAGTGTGGGCGCAGACTGACAAGGGCGTGCGCGGCTTCGTCGTGCCCACCGACACCCCGGGCTTCTCGGCTCCGGAGATCAAGCACAAGCTGTCGTTGCGCGCTTCGATCACGAGCGAACTCGTTCTCGACGGCGTGCGGCTGCCCGCGGACGCGGTGCTGCCGGAGGTCACCGGGTTGAAGGGACCGTTGAGCTGCCTCAACGAGGCCCGCTTCGGCATCGTGTGGGGTTCGGTCGGCGCGGCTCGTTCCTGCTTGCAGGCGGCGATGTCGTACGCCGAGGACCGCGTCCAGTTCGGGAAACCGATCTCCGCGTTCCAGCTGACGCAGCAGAAACTTGTCGACATGACGCTGGAGTACACGAAGGCGCTGCTGCTCGCGATCCACTTGGGACGGCGCAAGGACGCCGGGGTGCTGCGGCCGGAACAGGTCAGCCTCGGCAAGCTGAACAACGTCCGCGAGGCGATCGAGATCTGCCGCACCGCGCGCACGATCCTCGGCGCGAACGGGATTTCGCTGGAGTACCCGGTGATCCGGCACATGAACAACCTCGAATCGGTGCTCACCTACGAGGGCACCGTCGAGATGCACACGCTGGTGGTCGGTCAAGCGATCACCGGGCAGTCCGCTTTCCGCTGAGGGACGGCCATGGCCGCGAGCGCGACGGCCGCGGCCAGCATCCCGAGCCCGGCGAGCGTCCAGCCGAGGAAGCCGAACGTCAGCACGAGCGGGACCAGCACGATCGGTCCGGTGATGCGCGCGAGCGCGGTGCTGGTGGCGAACAGCGCTTGGTACTGGCCCTGATGTCCTTCGGGGGCAAGGCTGAACGCGAGGTGCCAGGCTCCGGCGGAGGCGGTCGTTTCGGCGATGGTGAGCAGGAGCGCGCCGAGCAGGGCCACGACTACCGGCTGGGAGGTCGAGCCGAGCGAGCCGAAGGCGGTGCAGGCGGCGATCAGGAAGATTCCGCCTACGGCAAGGGATCTGCGTGCGGTGCGGGCATCGCGGACGTGCCGGCTGATCGGCAGCTGGAGGAGCACGACCAGAATGGTGTTGGTCAGCAGCACCACCGCGGAAGTCCATTGTGGAGCTGTGCTGCGCATGACTATCCACAGTGGAAGGGTGACGCTGAGGACCGGCATGGTCAGCTGCGTGACCGCGGCCAGCGCCGTCAGGGTGACGTAGCGGCGGTCGCGCAAGGCTGGCCAGCCGGTCTGGCGTTCGGTGGGCGCGTCCGGTCCGGCGTGCAGGTACAGCGCGGTGGCGAAGACGAACAATCCGGCGTCAGCGAGGAAAACGGTGACCGCGTTGGTTCCTGCGGCCAAGACGAGCGCACCCAGGCCCGAGCCCGCGCCGATGCCGATGTTGACGGCGGTGTGCAGCAGTGCGCGGGCTCGGACGCGGCCTTCGGGAGCGACGACGGTCGCGACGACAGCTTGGCGGCCCGCCGCGAGCGCGCTCTGCCCGCAGGCGAAGAGCGCGCACGCGGCGATGTACAGCGGAACAGTGTGCGCGACGGCGAACAGCAGCAAACCCGCGACCGCGGCGACGGTCGCCGCGGCGAGTGCGCGGCGGGCGCCGATCCGGTCCAGCAGCGTCCCGAACGGAACGGTGGTGGTCAGGCTCGTCGCGGCGCCGAGCGACAGCCCGAGTGCCACGATTCCCGCCGGCAAGCCGACCCGGGTGGTGAAGTGGACGGCGGACACGGCCAGGACCGCGCCGTCGCCTGCCGAGGTCAGTGCTTGGGCGGTGGCGAGCCGCCGGATCGCCGTGCGCGCGGTGCTCATGCCGGGCTGACCGACCAGCAGCGGGTCGAGACGCCGACCGTGTTCCACATGTTGATGGCGGTGATCAGCGCGATCAACGCTGCCGCGCCTTCCTCGCCGAACGCCGCGACCGCCTCGGTGACGGTCGACTCGGGCACGTGCGTTTCGGAGAGGCGCGTGACGTCCTCGGTGAGTGCGAACGCGGCGCGCTCGGCTGCGGTGAACAGACCGGATTCCGGCCAGACGGCGAGGGCGTCGACGCGCTGTGCCGTAACGCCTTCCTTGCGCGCGGCCTGTGAGTGCATGTCGACGCAGTACGCGCAGCCGTTGATCTGGGACGCGCGGAGGCGGACCAGTTCGCGCAGGCCCGGGTCGATGCCGGCGTGGTCGAGCTGCTGGGTCGCGGCGTCGTCCAAAGTGCTCATCGCGCGGGAGAAAATCGGGGCCAGAGCGTCGAAGTCGAGGCGCTGGGGGATGGGGATCGTCGTGGTCATGGACCTAGATTAGGTCCCGAATGGACCGAGTTCCCGGCCAATCCAGCGCTAGAAACTCAGTCCATTCGCCACCGCGTCGGCGGCCAGTGCGAGTGCGCGCGTGGCTCGGGCGGACGACACCGCGCCGTAGCCGATGACGACCCCGGCGCGGTCCGGGTTGCCGCCAGGGGCGCGGTAGTCGGCGAGTCCTTCGAGAGCGACGCCGAACTCGCGTGCGGCGGCGAGTGCGCGTTTTTCGGCGGCGGCGTCAGGGAGTTCGACCAGGCATTGCAGACCCGCGGCGAGGCCAGCGGGCCGCAACTCCGGGGTGCGTTCGGCGAGCAGTCGGGCGAACAGTTCGCGGCGTGTCCGGAAGGTGGCGCGGCGTCGCCGAACGGCTCGGTCATACTCGTGGGAGTCGAGAAAACGGGCGAGGACCTGCTGGTGCAGCCCGCTGGGCGTGACGCCGCTGAGATTCCGCTGCCGGAGCAATTCGGGGAGAAGCGGGCGCGGGGCCACTGCCCAGGCGACGCCGACGGCCGGGGCTAGGGCTTTGCTCGACGTGCCCAGATATACGACACGGTCCGGCGCGAGAGCTTGGAGCGCACCGATGCTGCGGCGGTCGTAGCGGAACTCGCCGTCGTAGTCGTCCTCCAGGATCAGCGCGTCCTGGCTGTTCGCCCATTCGACCGCGGCCCGGCGACGCTCCGGCGAGAGCGGCACTCCGGTCGGGAATTGGTGCGCTGGCGTGAGAAAGACCGCGTCCGCTTTGGTGCCGGCGAGGTCGGCGCCATCGGAGTCGACGGGGATCGCGACGATCTCCAGCCCGGACTCGGCGATGATGCGCCGGTGCCGTTCGTGCCCGAACTCCTCGACGGCGATCCGCTTGCCGCCGCGGGCGCGAATGCTCCGGCAGGTCAAGGAAAGCAGGTCGCCGAAGCCGCTGCCGATCAGGACTTCCGCCGCGGTGACCGCGACGCCGCGAGTCCGGGCGAGGTAGCCGGCGAGGGTGTCGCGGAGTTCGATCGCCCCTTCGGGCGGCGCGTAGGCGAACGCCGAGACCGGCATTTCCGACAGCGCCCGCCGCGTTTGCGCGCTCCATTGGTTGCGCGGAAAGTCGCCAGCATCGGCGAGACCGCCGCGAAGCTCGTACTTCGGCGGCGATTGTTGTTGTGCGGCAGCCGGTTGCGCTTGCCGGGGAGATCCGGTGACCCACGTTCCGGCGCCGACGCGGCTCTCCAGCCAGCCTTCGGCGGCGAGTCGCGAGTAGACCTCGGAGACAGTGCTGCGGGCGATGCCCAGATCGGTGGCGAGTGCGCGCGAAGCGGGCAGCCGGGTGCCTACCGGAAGACGGCCGTCGACGACTGCGGCGCGCAAAGCCGTTTCGAGCGCGTGCGCCGGGCGGGTGGTGGACACGGGCAGGTAGAGGTCGAGCCCGTCGGCCGCCGATGCGCGCTTCATCCGCCGGACTTTAGCCGGAGGGCGTCCGATCAGCCCGGCCGGCGATATCCGAGGTCCGTGAGGGCCACCCTGAGGGAATCTGATTCCCTCAGGGTTCCCCTCACGGACTTTCGCCGGAGAGCCGCTCGGCTGGGGTGTTCGCGGGGATTACCGTCGCGGGCCGGGGTCGCTGAAGCTCGGCCGTCCGGTCTCGTTGTGCCCGGCGAACCGGCGCAGGTAACCCGGCGCGGCCGGGTCGGTCAGCGAGACGTCGAACCAGCCGAACGAGGACGCCGTCTCGCACGGCACCCGCCGCGTTTCGCCGGGGCCGAGCACGATCGTCCGGGCGGCACCGTGGCTGTAGTCGTTGCGCAGCTTGAGTTTCCGGCGCTGACGGCCCGGGTTCGTGACGGTCAGCGTCAGCAGCGGGGCGCCGTAGTTGTTCGTGGACACCGAAACCTCGGGTTCGGCGGTGTCCGCGGTGGTGCCGGTGAACTGCGCGAGGTAGCCGTTCGCGCCGGTGACGCGCAGGTCGTAGTTGCCGTGCTCGTCGGTGCCCGGCGCGCCTTCCCAGGTGTCGCTGATGGTGTCGTGCGCGGCGACGGTGTAGCGGCGGGGCGAATCGCCGTGCGCGTAGACGTAGAAGTACGCGCCCGCGGCGCCGTCGTTGGTGAACTGCACCGAAACCGAACGGCCGTCGCGCTTCCCGGCGAGCGCGGTGGTGAACCGGTACGGCAGCGCCCGCGCGGGGCGGACGCCCGGCTCCTGCTTCGGCATCGTCTGCGGCAGCTTCACCGAGAACGGCTGGTTCTTGCTCGGCAGCGGCGCGGGCGTGGGCGTCACGACCGGTTTGGTCTGCGGGCGGGAGAAATCGAACGCCGAGGTGAGGTCGCCGCAGACGGAACGGCGCCACGCGCTGATGTTCGGCTCCGCCACGCCGAACCGGGCTTCCAGGAAGCGCAGCACCGAGGTGTGGTCGAAGGTTTCCGAGCACACCCAGCCGCCGCGCGACCACGGCGACACGACGAGCATCGGCACCCGGGAACCGAGTCCGGCGGGGTGTTTGCCGGTCAGCGAAACGCCGGTCGGCGCGCCGCCGGTGCCCTTCGGGAGCTTGTCGAAGTCGAGGGTCTCGTCGGGCAGGCTCGCCGCGAGCGAGCGTGAGACCAGCCCGTCCGTGCCGGGCCGGTTGACCAGCGGCGGCATCGGCGGGACGACGTGGTCGAACAGGCCGTCGTTCTCGTCGTAGTTGATGAAGAAGACGGTTTTGCTCCACACCTCGGGGTTCGAGACGAGCGCGTCGAGGACGAGGTTCAGGTAGTACGCGCCGTCGCTCGCGGACGCGGCGGCGTGCTCGCTGTACTTGTACGGCGGGACGATCCAGGTGACCTGCGGCAAGGTCCCGGCCTGGACGTCGGCGCGGAACTCCTTGAGCGTGTGCGTCGAAACGCCCCGCTCGACCAGCGGCCCGGAAGCGCCTTCCTTCGCGTGGTATTTCGCGAAGAACTCCAGGGAGTTGTCGGTGTAGTTGTCCGTGGGCTCGCCGGGGATTCCGCTGCCGCCCTGGTAGAGCTTCCAGCTCACGCCCGCCTGCTGCAGCCGTTCGGGGTAGGTCGTCCAGCTGTAGCCGTTGGTGTCCGGCCGTTCCCACAGCCCGGGCCCGTTCTGCTTGCTGCCGAGGCGGTTCTGCGTGTCGATCGTGCCGGACCACAGCAGGATCCGGTTCGGCGCGGTGTCCGCCGGGACGGAGCAGTGGTAGGCGTCGCAGATGGTGAACGCTTCAGCGAGCGCGTAGTGATAGGGCAGCTCGGACCGCTGCTGGTAGGTCATGGTGAACACGTCCTGCTTTTCGTTCACCCAGCCGTCGTAGCGCCCGCCGTTCCACAGCGGTTCGCCGCTGCCCCAGCCGTGGTGCGTGCCGGCGATGTGCTCGCTGGTGCGCAGCGCGTCGAGCGGGAACGGCAGCACGTACTCGGCGTCGTCGGGCAGCCCGCGCCCGTTGTAGCCGGAGGTGCGCACCTTCGCCGGCGGCTGGTAGAACACCGGCCGCCCGTTGGGCAGCAGGTGCGGCCGCGGGTCGCTGTAGCCGCGAACGCCGCGCATAGTGCCGAAATAGTGGTCGAAGGACCGGTTCTCCTGCATCAGCACGACGACGTGCTCGACGTCCTCGATGGTGCCCGACCGGCGGGACGGTTCGACCGCGAGAGCCTTCCCGATGGATCCCGGCAGCAGCCCTCCGGCCGCCGCCCCGGCGAGCGAAGCGCCCGCCATGCCGAGAAAATTCCGGCGACTCGTACCCGCCATGGTGCGTTCCTCCGTGTGCTCGCGGCGAGACAGCGGTCGCCCGGAGTTACCGGCCGCCGCTCGCCCGGGTGAGAGCATGAACGACCATGATGTCCCGGATCTGGCGGCCGGGTGAATACTTCCGACGGGGGCAACTCGGGCCAAACTTGAAGCAAGGCTGGGGAAAGCTGCTCGCGCGGCCGTCAGCCGGCCGGCGGCGTCACAGCCAGCGCTGGATGAGATGGCGGGGAGTGTCCGCGGTGACATACCAGCGCTTGGCTTTGCCGTCCCAGCGCGCTTTCGCGGTTTTCTTGGCCGCGTCCTTCTCCGCGAAAGGCACGTTCAGGTACAACCGGTCCGAGCCGTTGTCCTGGTGCGCACGCGCTTGCTGTCCCTGGGACCGCTCGGTTCGGGCCGGCCGGTCGGGACGGGCGCGCTCGACGATGCGGCGCACCCGTTCGCAGGCCCCGGGATCGGTGATGCGCATCATCAAATCGGTGGGCCCGGTGCTGGCGAGCAGGTTGAGCGATCCGTGCCACAGCACCTCGTTGTCGACGATCACGACCTTCTCGTGCATGCGTTCGCGCTGGACCACGGTGCACCCCGCCGCCTCGAGCGCCGCGATCTGGTTCCCGGACCGGGAACGCTGGGCGGGTCGCGTGTGGACGGTGACGCTCAGTCCGCTGTCGATGCGGGGTTTCAGCCGGGAGAGCCAGCGATCGACCGGAGCCGGGTCGAGAAACGCGCAGTAGATGTCGATGCTGCGCCGGGCGTGGTCGATGTCCCAGGCGACGGCACGGGGCACCTCGTCGGCGGGGAAGAAGGCGGGCCGGTTCAGTTCGTGCGGGCTGAGGCCGGCGAGTTCGTCGGCCGCGCGGAACGGGACGAGATCGCCGATGTCGAGCCGGTGCGCGTGCCGTTCCAGGTACTTCACCAGACGGGCGGCTTCGCCGTGCGGCTTGAGATTGCGGGTCAGGAAGTCGACGTCGGCGACCACCACGAGGTGGTCTTGCGCGCGGCTCACGGCCACGTTGAGCAGCCGGCAGGTCGCGGAGGAAAGCCCGGTTCCCTCGTAGAAGAAGCCCACCTTGTCCCCGGCGCCCGCGACGGTGTCGATCACCACCAGGGGGCGCTGGCTCCCCTGAAACCTGTGCACGGTGTCGACGACGCCGTCGTACTCGGCGCCGAACCGGTAGGCGAGGCTGTTCTGCAACGCCCTGACCTGATCGCGGTAGGGGGCGATGACCGCCATCCGGCCGGTCGGCTGGGCCTCGGGCGGGCAGTTTTCCTCCTTGCGCGCGGGCAGCACCCCGTCGTACTGGAGCCCGCGGACAAGTTCGTGGATCACGGCTTCGTGCACGGGGTTGGACTTGTGCCCGCCGGCTCCGCCCCGCGCGGCCGAACGGCGGGACGCGGTGTCGATCAGCACCAGCGGAGCCTCCAGCAGAGGCGACTGGGGCAACCGGCTGCTGTCTCCGCGTCCGGTGATCAGGGGCGCGTCCGGGTAGGCGACGGTGTTCACGACCGCGCAGATCGCCGGGCGCATCCGGTATTGGGTGTTCAGCCCGACCAGACAGGGATGAGGCCGTACCTGCCCCAAATCGTCGACGAGGCCGGCCGCGTGGAAAGCGTCCCGGTCCATCCAGCGCTCGGAGTGCGCCCGCGTTTCCGGAGTGGCCTTGCGATCGCTCGACGCCCGGGTGACGGCGGGCAGCTGGCGAAAGTCCCCGGCTACGACCACCCTCTTCGCGGCCAGCGCGGCGGCGTACCACGCCGACGGGAGGTTGACCATGCCTGCCTCGTCGATGACGACAGTGTCGAACTTGTTGATCAGGAAGCGGGACTGGACCGCTTTGGCCACTGTCGTTCCCATGACCCGGCAGTTGTCGCGCACTACGTCCTCGATGGTGCGGAGTTTTTCTTGCAGCGCAGCGAGTCGTTCCCGGCAGTCCGCGGCCAGCGCGGCGAGCCGGTCGGCGGGCGCGAGCCCCGCCAGCTGCGGCCGGAGCTTGCCCAGCTTGAGTTCCGCGGCGTCGGCCTGCGCGGCGAGGCGCTGCTGTTCGGCGGTGGAGAACTGGTGCCGGGCCCCGTGATCGGCCTCGTTCCGGGCGGCGGCCTGGAGCAGATAGACGAGTTCGTCGCGCCGCCGCGCCTTCCGGGCGGCGAACAGGCCGGACGGCTCCCCGATTCCGGTCAGCTCCTGGTGCATCCCGGCCGCTTCATGACGAATCGCCGCGATGTGGGCGGCCGCCGCGGCAGCGATCTGGGCGTGCTGGTTCGCGGCGTTCCGCAGCTGCAGCAGATCCCGCGTCAGTTCCTCGTATTCGCGGTACAGCTCCAGTTGTTTGTCGGCGGTTTCGAGCCGGTCTTTCAGCACCTCGATCTCCGCGGCCAGCGCGGAACTCAACCGTGCGACGATTTCGTCCGCGTCGATCTGGTTGCCGTACTTTTCCTTGAGGGAGCTGATCGCGATGTCGCCGAGCCGTTGCACGAGTCCGTCGGCGAATCCGTTTTCGGCGTTCAGCAGCTCGCACAGCCGGCTCACCGCCTGATCGACGGCTACCTTCGTCGGGGCGAGGAACAGCACCCGGCGGCCTTGCCGGTAACTGCCCTCCACGATGTGGCCGACGACCTCGGTTTTGCCGGTGCCGGGCGGTCCCCAGACGAAGGAGAGATCGCTTCCGAGCGCGCGGACCACAGCGGTGCGCTGGTGCTCGTTCAGCTGCAGGTCCCGCCAGCCGCGCACGTATCGCTCCGGGTCGGGGCATTGCCCGGAGGCGGGGATGTTCCGGCCGAGGAGCCATCCGGCCGCGGTCAAGTTCACCCTGGTGGCCCCGGCAGCTGTCTGTTCGAGCTGTTCCGCCAGGACGACCAGCCCGGCAGTGTCGTCCTCGCGGAGTTCCGCCTTCGCGTTCAGCACCGCGGCCGACCGCAGCCGGATCCGCCCGCGGTCCGCCGCGACCAGCTCCGCCGCTTCCCAGCCCGCCCGCGGCGAACCCCGCACCAGCAGCGGCTTGTCCGCGAACGAGTCTTTCCAGCCGCGCCCGACGAACGCGTACTCGAATCTCTCGCCGTCCCCGCCCACCACGCGGCCCTCGGCCAGAAGCACCTTGTCGAACCCGGTCTCAGCGCCGAGAGTCGCGTCGATCTCCGCCCGGACCGCGCGCAGCAATTCGCCGATCTCCGGCTGAACCTCGTCCGTCTCCGCGGTCACCGCCGCCCCCCGTCCTCCGCCCGGCAACCCACCGTAGCGACCCCAACGCAAAGACGCCCCCACTTCACCCCAAACGCCCTCCGCCACCGAAACACCAACCTGCCGGAAACGAAGAGCTACCCCAACACCCGAAGCGGAGCCTTCACGCTCTACGCAACCCAAGCCTGGGGGGGTCCGGGGGGCGAAGCCCCTCCGGGCGGGGTCTGGGGGTTGCACCCCCAGAAAACACTTCGAGGCGAGGGGGCCCGCGTGTTCCGCGGGCACACCTCGCCTCGAGCATCGAACGTGGGCGATACTGGGATCGAACCAGTGACCTCTTCGGTGTGAACGAAGCGCTCTCCCCCTGAGCTAATCGCCCGTTGTGCAACGCACCAGCCTGGGGTGGACTGGAGTGCGCGATACTGGGATTGAACCAGTGACCTCTTCCGTGTCAGGGAAGCGCTCTCCCGCTGAGCTAATCGCGCTTGCTGCTGTGCAACGTGTCGTAAACATTAGCGGACGCCTCGGCGACGTCGCACGGGGGGCCCGGTTTCCGGAACCGTGCTGGTCCGTGCTGGTCACTGTCCTGCGTGGACAGTCATGCGCACGCCTTCGGCGAGCCGGTAGGGGCGGGTGTCGACGATGGCGCCGAGCAGGCGGCGCAGCCGCGACACTTCGGCGCGGACGGTGACGAGGTGTTCGGCGTCGCCGTAGAGGGCGTGGCTCAGCGCGACCGCGGACAGGCCTTCGCGGCCTGCTTTGTGAAGGCGGACCAGGATTTCGGCGTGCCGTTTGGTGACCGGGCGGCGCCAGCCGGTGTCTCCGGCTTGGAGGCTGAGCAGGGGCGCGGGCGTGAGGTCCAGGTCGAGCCGGACGGTGCGGGCGGTGCTGGCGGGGCGGACGAGCCAGCCGTCGGCGATGGGTTCGGGGAGGCAGGCTCCCAGTCCGGGGACGGCGACGACCTGGCCGGCTTGGGGCGCGGCGATGCGTTCGCCCGCGGAGACGCCGGCGCTGTGGGCGACCCAGCCGTCCTCGTCCACGACGAGCGCGGGGCCGGACACCAGGACAGGTTCAGCCATTTGGCGCAGTCGTTCGAGGCGCTGGCGGTGCGTGCGCCACAGTTGCGCTTCGGCGAGCCGTTTGCCGGTTTCGACGAGGGCTCCGATCGCGGGGTGGAGGGTCAGCGCGGGGCCGCTAATGTCGATGACGCCTAGCAGTTCGCCGGTGCGCGGGTCGTGGATGGGCGAGGCGGTGCAATACCACGGGTGCTGGTCCTGCTCGAAGTGTTCGCCGGCGAGCAGTTCGATCGGCGCGGCTTCGGCGAGCGCGGTGCCGATCGCGTTGGTGCCGACGCGGGATTCGGTCCACTCGGAGCCTTCGGTGAAACCCAGCGTGTCCGCTTTGCGCCGGACGGCGGACGAGCCTTCGCGCCACAGGATGATGCCGTCGGCGTCGGTGACCACCAGGAGCATGTGTGCCGAATCGGAGGTCGCGTCGACGACGTGGCGGAGGTCTTCGATGACGTGCCGCAGCGGGGAGCCGTGGCGGCGGCGTTCGACCTCGTCGCCGGGGACCGAATCGCGGGCGTTCATCCCGTCGGCGGTGAGGCCGAGGCTGAGCACGCGGGACCAGGAGCGGGAGACGAGCGGCCGCGGGGGCACGGCGGGGCGGCTGCCGCCGATGACCGCTTCGTGCATCCGGACGAGGTCGCGGGCGTGGGTGGGCAGGTTGCGGCCCGGAGGCACCGCACTGTGCACCACCACAGTCACCTCCCGCACCATCGCGTCCGCGGCCAGCATAGGTGACCTGCGCTGACGTTGTCATGCGTCGGCACGTGCAACTCGCTGCAACCCTTGCCGCGCCCTTCGCCGGGGGAGTGTGATCGGCGCTACACCCACGACAGCGACGTCCGAGGAGTAGCGATGACACAGACAGTCGACCGGATCGCGGAGGCGAGTACGCCGCAGGCCCGGGTCGAGGACTGGCTGGCCCGGTTCGAGGCCGCGCTGACCGCCCGCGACATCGAGGCCGCCGCGGCGTTGTTCGCCGTCGATTCCTATTGGCGCGACTTGGTTTCCTTCACCTGGAACCTCAAGACCGTGGAGGGCCGCGACGGGGTCGCCGGGCTGCTCGGCGGCTGTCTGGAGACGACTGACCCGAGCGGATTCCGCACCGCCGAACCGGCGACCGAAGCCGACGGCGTCACCGAGGCGTGGATCGAGTTCGAGACCGTTGCCGGGCGCGCGAAAGGACATCTGCGGCTGAAGGAAGAGGGCGCGTGGACGCTGCTCACCAGCCTGCGCGAGCTGAAAGGTTTCGAGGAGTCGCAGCGGGAACGGCGGCCCAAGGGCGTCGAGCACGGAGTGGTCCGCGGCCGCCGGTCGTGGGCGGAGAAGCGGGCCGAGGAGCAGGAAACGCTCGGCTACGACCAGCAGCCCTACGTCGTCGTGATCGGCGGCGGGCAGGGCGGGATCGCGCTCGGCGCGCGGCTGCGCCAGCTCGGCGTGCCCTCGCTGGTGGTGGAGCGCAACGACCGGCCCGGCGATTCGTGGCGCAAGCGGTACAAGAACCTCTGCCTGCACGACCCGGTCTGGTACGACCACCTGCCCTATCTGCCGTTCCCGGAGAACTGGCCGGTGTTCGCGCCCAAGGACAAGATCGCCGACTGGCTGGAGATGTACACGCGGCTGATGGAGGTGCCGTACTGGACCCGTTCGGCGGTCACCTCCGCGGCGTGGGACGCCAACGCGAAGCAGTGGCATGTCACGGTGGATCGCGACGGCGAACAGGTGGTCCTCACCCCGCGGCACGTCGTGTTCGCGACCGGGATGTCCGGCAAGCCGAATGTGCCGTCGTTCCCCGGAATGGACGAGTTCGAGGGCGACCAGCACCACTCGTCGCAGCACCCCGGCCCGGACGCGTACGCGGGCAAGAAGGCGGTCGTCGTCGGGTCGAACAACTCGGCGCACGACATCTGCGCGGCGCTGTGGGAGCACGGCGCGGACGTGACGATGGTGCAGCGTTCGTCCACGCACATCGTGAAGTCGGATTCGCTGATGGACCTCGGCCTCGGCGACCTGTACTCGGAGCGCGCCGTGGCCGCGGGCGTCACCACCGAAAAGGCCGACCTGATCTTCGCGTCGATCCCGTACCGGATCATGCCGGAGTTCCAGATCCCGGTGTACCAAGCGATCCGCGAACGCGACGCCGGCTTCTACGCCCGGCTCGAAGCGGCGGGCTTCAAACACGACTGGGGCGACGACGGTTCGGGCTTGTTCATGAAGTACCTGCGGCGCGGCTCCGGCTACTACATCGACGTCGGCGCTTCGGAACTCGTCGCCAACGGCAGCATCAAACTCGCGCACGGCCAGGTCGACCACCTGACCGCGCACTCGGTGGTGCTCCAGGACGGCACCGAACTGGAAGCCGACGTCGTCGTCTACGCGACCGGCTACGGCTCGATGAACGGCTGGGTCGCCGACCTGGTCGGACAGGAAACCGCGGACCGGGTCGGCAAATGCTGGGGACTCGGCTCGGAAACGACGAAGGACCCCGGCCCGTGGGAGGGCGAGCAGCGCAACATGTGGAAGCCCACCCAGCAGGAGGGATTGTGGTTCCACGGCGGGAATCTGCACCAGTCGCGGCATTACTCGCTGTACCTGGCGCTGCAGCTGAAGGCGCGGTTCGAGGGGATTGAGACGCCGGTGTACGGGCTGCAGGAGGTGCATCACCTGGCTTGAGGGGTCGGGAAACCCCGGTGGCTGGGCGGGGCGGTCGCCGGGGTTTTCCTTGCCGTCCGGCCGGAATGAGGTGCGTTTTCGCCGCGGACGAAGGCGGGCCTGGGGCGTCGGGTCGTCCGCTGCGGGTCGGGGCTTCGTCAGGCGGTCGTTGCCGCGAGTCCGGTTAGGACGGTGCGCATTCCTTCGGCGAATTCGGTTTCCGGGTCGCTTGCGCTGGCGGCTTGGGCGATTTCGGCGAGCCCGCTGAACTCGTCTCGGGGCAGTTCCGCGATCCGGCCGGTGGTTTCGGCGACGTCCGGATCGCGCGACAGCGGACCGGCCAGCTCGGCTTGGGCGAACCCGGTGACGAAGGCGGACACCGTGCGGAAGGCGACCAGCAGCTCCGCCCCGGAGCGTCCGCCGCGGGCCAGGGCTCGCACCAGGGCTTCGGCCGGGCGGAGTGTCGTCAGGTCGAGGCTGCGGCGGGTCAGGATCAGCGGGATGGCGTGCGGATGCGCCCGCACCGCCCGCCACATTCCCTCGGCGACCGCGTGGACGTCGGCGCGCCAGTCGCCGGACGGATCGGGCCAGGCCGCCTCTGCCATCACCGCTTCCGTGACGAGCTGCTCCAGCCCGTCGCGTCCGTCGACGTAGTTGTAGATCGTCATCGGCCCGGTGCCCAGTTCGGCCGCCAGGCTGCGCATCGTCAGTCCGTCCAGTCCGGCGGCGTCGACCAGCGCGAGCGCGGCGGACTGCAGCCGTTCGCGCGTGAACTTGCGCGGTGCGGGCATGGCTCTCCTTGATTAAGTACAAGGTACGTGTTTAGCTAAGTTCACGTACAACGTACTTGAAGGGGCGATCATGCGCACTTCTTTCCGTTCCGGCCGCGACCAGTGCGCGGCCTGGCTGACCCTCCCGGACGGACCGGGCCCGCATCCGGCGGTCGTGCTCGTGCACGGCGGCGGCGCGACGCACGAGATGATGCTCGGCCAGTACGAAACCTGGTTCTCCGCAGCGGGTTTCGCCGTGCTGGCGTTCGACTTCCGGCATCTCGGCGAGTCCGGCGGCGAACCCCGGCAGCTGGTGAGCCAGCGTCGTTACGCCCAGGACGTCGACGCCGCGCTGGAGTTCGCCCGCACCCGGCCGGAGATCGACGCCGACCGGATCGCCTTGTGGGGCACGTCGTTCGGCGCCAGCCACGTGGTCGCTGCGGCGGCCCGGCATCCGGCGCTGGCCGCGGCGGTCGTGCAGTGTCCGGTGCTCAGCGGCCGGGCCGTCGTCGCGCGGGCCGGGTTGCGGCATCTTGCGCGGTTCACCGGGCCGATCGTTTCGGACCTGCTGCGGTCCGCGTTGCGACTGCCTCGCCGGTACGTTTCGCTGGTCGGCCGCCCGGGCGAGCTGGCTTTCGTCAATCAGCCGGGTGCGTTGGAAGGCTGGGAATCGGTCACGCCGGAGGGGTGCGAGTTCGACAACCGGATCACCGCGGCGTCCGGGTTGGGCATGTTGTTCTACAACGCCGCCGCGCAGGCTTCGCGCGTGCGGTGCCCGCTGCTGATCTGCGCCTGCGACCGCGAGAATCTCATCGATCCGTCGATCGCCGCCGCGGTGGCCGACGACGCGCCGCGGGCGGTGCTGAAGCACTACGATGCGGACCACTTCACGGTCTACCATCCGCCCGTGGTCGAAAAGGTCGTCGCGGATCAGCTCGACTTCCTCACCGCCCACCTGGCCCAGTGAGGACGAGCGATGACGCGTATTCACGACCTGCTCCGCACCGCCGCCGCGGACGCCGTCGGCTGGACGGCGGGTTCGCGAGACCTCCGGTTCTCCGAGATGGACGAATGGTCGGACCGGATCGCCGCCGATTTCCTGCGGCGGGGCGTGCGGCGCGGCGACCGGATCGCGGTCAACGGGCGCACGACGCCGGAATGGCTGGCGGTGTACTTCGCCGCGGCGAAGATCGGCGCCGCGGTGGTCGGGCTGAGCCCGCGGTACCGGGAAACCGAATTCGCGCACATCCTCACCGATTCCGGTGCGCGGCTCGTGGTGACCGAGCAGTCGGCGGGCGAGGTTGATTTCCTTGCTCTGCTGGGAAAACTTGAGCTGCCCGGTGTTTCCGTCGCGACCTTCGCCGAACTGGGTTCAGCGGAATCCGATCAGGAAGCGCTGACGGCCGCCTCCGCTGCGGTCGACGCGGACGACCCGGTGATGATCATTTACACCTCCGGCACCACCGGGCGTCCCAAAGGTGCGACGCTGACCCATCGCGGCCAGTTGGCGTCCGCCGTCGCCGAGGCTGAACACTTGCGACTCAGCGCTGCCGACGTCCTGCCGGTGGCCGTTCCGCTGAATCACGTCAGCGGCATCACCTGCTGCGTCCTTTCCGCATTGGTCGCCGGCAGCCGGTCGGTGCTGTTGCCGTCCTTCGACGCCGGTGCCGCCGCCGACCTGTTCCGGACGGCTGGCCTGACGATGTGGGTCGGCGTGCCGACAATGCACACGCTGCTGCTGAATCACGAGCGGTTCGCTGGCGTCGACACTTCTGCGATCCGCGTAGTAGTCACCGGTGGTGCGAACGCGGAACCGGCTTTGCTGCAACGTCTTACGGCTGCGTTCCCGAAAGCGGCAGTGATGAATCTGTACGGCCTGAGCGAGGTTTCCGGTGCCGTCGTGATGACGCCGTGGGGTGCCGGCACGGAAGCGACCGAACACTCGATCGGCGTGCCTTTCCCCGGCGTGGAAGCAAAAATCGCCGCTCCGGCCGGGGAAACGCTGCCGCCCGGCGAAACCGGCGAATTGCTGTTCCGGACTCCGTCGATCATGGCTGGCTACCACAATCTGCCGGCGGAAACCGCGGCGGCGATCGACGCGGACGGCTGGCTGCACACCGGCGACATGGCGCGAGCGGACGAGGACGGCAGCTTGACGCTGCACGGCCGCGCCAAGGACATGTTCGTCCAGGGCGGATTCAACATCTATCCGGTCGAAGTGGAGAACGTCCTCGCCGCGCATCCGGGCGTCCTGATGGCGGCCGGGGTCGGCGTTCCCGATCCGGTGCTGGGGGAGATCGGCCGGTATTACGTTGTCCCGGCACGGGATTCGGCGGTCACCGAAGCGGAGCTGAAGGAGTTCTGCGCGGGGAAGGTGGCTGACTACAAGGTCCCGCGCCAGATCGTGCTCCGGTCCAGCCTGCCGCTGACGCCGTCCGGGAAGGTGCAGAAGGCAGCTCTGCGCGCGGAGAGCAGTTAGTCCTTAATGGACTCTCAGCCCTCGGCGTTCGCCAGGACCGCCTCCTGGATCACCCGTGCCGCGTCGGCGAACGCGCCCGGATTCGGTCCGGCGTAGTTGAGCCGGATGAACCGTCCGGTCGGTTCGGCGGGGAACCATTCGTCGCCCGGCCCGATGATCACGCCGGCGGATTCGCAATCGCGGACCACTCGCGGCAGATCGACCGTTCCGGGCAGCCGCGCCCAGAGGTTCAGCCCGCCCTGCGGCACGGATTCCACGTGCACCGCGGGTGCGTGTTCGCGGAGGCCGGTCAGCAGCAGGTCCCGGCGGGTCTTGAGCTGGTGCCGGACCCGGCGCAGGTGGGTGCGCCACGCGGGCTGGGTCACGATGTCGAGCGCGACGGTCTGCAGGACCGTGCTGACGTACATCGATTCCGCCAGCGTGTCGACGAGGATCCGGTCGCGTGCCGGGCCTCGGGCGATCAGCGCGGCGACGCGGATCGCGGGGGAGACGCTTTTGGTGAGGGAACGGAGGTACACCACGTGGCCGTCGTCGTCGCGGCCCGCGAGCGGCTGCGGTTCGGCGGTGATGCCGAAATCGTGCGCGGAATCGTCTTCGATCAGGAACGCGCCGTGCCGGCGAACAGCGCCGAGGACGCGATCAGCGAGTTCGGGATGCCACAGCGCGCCGGTCGGGCTGGCGAAACTGGGCTGTGCGTAGAACGCCCGCGCGCCGGTTTGCTCGAATGTCCGGTCGAGCACGTCGGGATCCGGTCCGTTCGGGCCGCTCGGCACCGGGACGACCGCGACGCCCGCTTTCGTCGCCGCGAGGATCGCGCCCCAGTAGGTCGGCGATTCCAGCAGCAGCGGCTGTCCCGGCCCGACCAGCGCGCGGAAGGCGGTGACCAGGCCGCTCTGGCTGCCGGGGGTGATCACGACGTCTCGCGGGGTGGCCGGGGCGATCCCGGCCGGGGTCGCCGCGCGCAGTTCCGCGGCGAACCAGGACTGCAGTTCGGGGACGCCCGCGGTCGGCGGCCGTCCGACCAGCGCGGCCGTGCGTGCCGCCCGGGAGAACGCGCTCCGGACAAGCCGCTCCGGCAGCAGCTCCGGGTCGGGATAACCGGAATGGAGCGCTACTGAGTTAGGGGATACCGGATGCAGCGACGCGGGCTGTTTGAGCAGCCCGTGCCCCGGGGTGCCGAGCGCCGCGGTCTGCCAGCCGTAGTCGCCCGACCCGGTGGCGGGCGCGGCGCGGACGAACGTGCCGACCCCGGGCACGCTTTCCACCAATCCTTGGGAAGACAGGCTTCGCAGTGCTTTCTGGACAGTCACCGGACTGGCCGAATGCCGCGCGACCAGTTCCCGCGACGACGGCAGCTTGGCCCCCGCGGGGGCGGCGCTGATCCACTCGCGCAGTGTCGAAGCGATCCGGGAGCTGCTATCGTTGGACATGAAACTGAAGGATAGCGCTACTCTTCCGGAAGCACCGGCGCTACCCCGGGCCGGCCTCTGGTGGGGGCTGCTCGCCGTCGTGGCGTTCTCGTTCACGATGCCGTTCACCCGGGTCGCGGTGGAAAACGGCGGCCTCTCGGCGATGTTCATCGGCTCCGCGCGGGCGGTGGTCGCCGCGGTGCTCGCGGCCGTTGCGCTGATCGTCACCAAGCAGCGTTTCCCGCGCGGCATCCAGTGGTTCCGCCTCGCTGTCGTCGCGGGCGGAGTGGTGGTCGGCTTCCCGATGCTGACCTCGTACGCCCTCACCACGGCCTCCGCCAGCCACGCTGCCGTGGTCATCGCGCTGCTCCCCGCCGCGACGGCGGTAGTAGCGGTGCTCCGCACTCGCGAACGTCCACCCGTGACTTTCTGGGTCCTGGCTGTCGTCGGAGCCGTCGCCGCGATCGGCTTCGCTGTCCTGCAAGGCGGCGGCCTGAGCGGATTGCAGTGGTCGGACGCGCTTTTCTTCGCCGCGGTGCTGGCCGCTGCGGTCGGGTACGCGGAGGGCGGTTTGCTCGCGCGGGAATTGGGCGCCTGGCAGACCGTTTCGTGGGCGCTGGTGATCGCCTCGCCGCTGATGGCCGGGTTGACCGTCGTGTCGATCGCGAGCGACCCTCCACACGCGACAGTGGGAGAGTGGGCCGCCTTCGCTTATTTGGCGGTGGTGAGCATGTACCTGGCCTTTTTCGCGTGGTACCGGGGGCTGGGTTTGGGGCCGATGACTCAGGTCAGTCAGGTACAGCTGGTGCAGCCGGTGCTGAATCTGTTGTGGGCAGCGGTGTTCCTGGGCGAAGAGCTGACCTGGCAGACCATTCTGGGCGGGTTGGCAGTGGTGGCCTGCGCCGGAAGCGCGGTGCGGGTCCGGACAGCTCGGCCTCCGGCGCAGACACCAGTCGAGAGCGTGAACTGACTCGACCGGTCAGCTCCAGTAGCCGCGGTCGGGCAGCCGGATCCAGGCGTCCGGCGGCCCGGTGACCGAACGGCTGTCGACGGCCCGCAGTCCGGTGTAGGCGAAGCAATAGGCGAGTGCCTGGCCCTCGTACAGACAGGACAGCAGCACGTCGCCTTCCGGATCGGGCTCGCCGCCGGGGTGCAGGTCCCAGCCGATGATCTCGCCGTCGCGGAGGATGCTGCCCTGGTTGCCGCTCTTGGGGTTGGCGTACATGCCGTAGCAGGTCGTCCCGGCGGACAAAAGCTTGGTCACGCCGGGCATTTGCGGCGCGTACCCCCACGGCTGCGCGAGCACGCAGCCGCCGGGCACGTCGGTGGCCCACATGGTGTGGACGACAGCGGGATCGAAGGGATCGTCTCCCCATTGGTCCATCATCTCGTCGTAGTCGCCGTCGACGACCTCGGCGGCGAGCCTGCGCACCGCCTCGGCGACGTCGATGCCCGCGACGCACGCGAGGCCCAGACCCTCCAGGTGCTGATCGCCGAGCGCGGCGATCAGCCGCCTGCTTTCCTCGACCGTCACGGTTTCCTCCGGGGTCAGCGAAGCTTCGACGCCGGGCAGCTCCGGCACGGGGCTCGTGAGGCTCAGCCGTCCGGGCGGCCAGCCCGACATCATGTCCCGCAACGGATCGGCCCCCGCGGCGACCAGAACGCGGGCGTTGTCCGGCCGGTGCGCGGCCACGGCTCGCCACAGCGCGGTCCGGTCTTCCGACAGCGCGTCCACGTCGTCGACCCGCCGCGCCAGTTCGGCCACGACCTCCGCGGAGCCGTACTCGGCCGCGGCGTGCAGCGGCGGCCCGGGCCATCCGTCGCTGACGTTCGGGTCGGCGCCCGCTGCCAACCGGGCCTGTACTTCGCCGAGATCCGTCCAGCTTTGCCAGCCGAAGCCGGTCCATCCCCCATCGCTCATGCCGTGCAGTGTGCCGGATCAGGCCTGCGCCCGGTACGCCCGGCCGAGATGATCCTGAAGCCGCGCGTGGCGAAACTGATAAACCGCCCCAGCCTGCCGCAACACCCCGCGCCGGTACGCGTCGTCCAGGAACGCGGTCACCGCCCACGGCAGACGTCCGGTCAGCGGCAGCCAAATGCGCGCCAGCAGCACCCACTGTCCCCAAGCGGTGAACGCCAGCACGTAAGAGATCCCGCCGCCGAGCCCGCCGACGGCTCCGATCAGCAAGCCGGCGGACAGCGGCCACCGGAGCGGCCCCAACGGACCTTCGAGAAGTTCGACCAGCAGCCGCCCGCCGAAACCGATGGCCAGCGCGACTGTCGGCACGAGAATGAGCAACTGGCGCAACGAGGTCGTGCGGTTCGTGGCCAGCAGGCCGAGCGGGGTGGCGGCCGAGCCGACGTCCAGCGGGATCTCCAGCGCGGCCATGAGCCCGAACACCAGCCCGGCCGCGAGCCCGAAGACGAGGCCGTAGACGAGGGTCGGGACGAGCATTTTCTCGACCAGCGACTTCCCGCCGGGCGGAAATCCGAAGAGCAGCCCGTGCAAAGCCGTGTTCACCGGGCCGTAGCCGAGGCCGATCACGAAACCGCCGAGCAGGGCGGTGCCGAGCCGGGAGGCGTAGGCACGGAAGAACTGCCTGCCGGTCCGATGCCGTCCCCGCAGCCGGATCTGGACGCGCGACGGCTCGATCGTCCTTCCCCGGCACACGATCGTCAGGCCGTGGACCAGTCCGAACGCCAGGCCGACCATCGGCCCGATCAAGAGCCCGTCCATCAGGCCCGCGCGGAAAGTGAACGCGCTGCCGTGGCCGATGAGGTCGAGGGGGACGAAGACAAGCCAGTTCAGCACGGCGACGGCCAGCGTCGAAGCCATGACGACCGCGAGGATCCGCGACGACCGGCGCAGCGTCGAGCCCAGCTGCCACCAAGCGAGATCGTGCTCGTCGAGCTGGCCCACGTGCTGGGCGAGATAGCCCAGCCACCGCTGGGCGCGTTCGGGATCCCAGCTGCGCAGCGGACGGCCCACGTGCGGCGGCCGGTGCTGGTACACGGTGGGGACGAAGCTGGCGAGCAGGTGGTCTTCCAGCGCGTCCGAGGTCGGAAATCGCGTGGTGTCCAGCAAAACCGCCGGGTCGCGGCCGGGGACGTCGCTGTAGACGGTCCGGGCCAGGCCCACCATCAACGGCGTTCTCAGCGCGGTGGCCAGGCGTCCGCCCGGACAAGCGCGCAGTTCGGCGAGCACCGGAGCCCACAGGTCCCGGTCGCGGGAGGTCGTGCGGGGCAGGTAGCCGGCGACGTCGTCCGGGGTCAGGCCGAGCAGTTCCACGCCCGCGGCCGCCGTCGGCACGTCGGTCGCGGCGACCGCGGTCGCGTACTCGGCGGGACGGCTGGTCAGCAGGAACGGCAGCGAGGTGGCGCTGAGCGCGGCCAGCGCGGCGGCGTGCAATCCGGCGGCGATCTCGTCGAACCCGTCCAGCACCGGCAGGACGCTTCCGGTCTCGACCAGTTCGGCGGCCAGCGGAGCGGTCAGGCCGGGACAGTCGGGGTAGTCCTGGGGCAGCCGTTCGATCAGCCAGTCCCGCAGCGTGCTGGCCGTCGGGTCCCACGAGCCGAGGTGGAAGATCGTCGGCACCGGTTCGGCCGCGGCGCGCGTGCGGAGGCAGCCCAGCACGAACCGCAGCGTCAGGATCGTCTTCCCGGAACCCGCCCGGCCCAGCACCACCAGCCGTCCGGACGGGATCCGCCGGTAGACCTCCGCGAGGTCGTCCAGTTCGCCGTCCAGGTCCAGCGGTTCCGCGGCGGCGCCCGGCCGGACGCCGCGGATGTTGTCCCAGCGATCGGTCAGCCGCTCCGGCGCTTGCTGCCAGCGCACCGGCAGCGGGAACGGGTCGTGGACCCGGCGTTGTTCTTCTTCGCGTTGCCAGCGAGAAGCGACTACTTGCGCGAAGTGGTCCGCGAGTTCGGCCAGCGGCCCGCGGATCCGCGGCGGCTCGGTTACCTCCGGCTCGGGCGCCGCGCCGAACTCGGCCAGCAGCGCGCGGCGTTCGGCCGCGGTGGTTCCGAGAACTCCGGCCAGCAGCTGCACGGTGCCCATCCGCGGATCGACGGGCCTGCCGTTCTCCAGCCTCCGGATGGTGCTGACGCTGACCGCGGATCGTTCCGCCAGCTGCTCTTGCGTCAACCCGGCCTGACGCCGCATCTCCCGCAGCAGAACGCCGGCCCGGCTCGTCACCGCGGAAGACCCCTCACTGTGCGCCCGCTTGCCCCGGACGAGCTTACCGCGCGGACCGGTCACGTCTGACCGGCTTCTGCTCTGGTGCGATGACCTGCGCGAACACCACCATGATCGGCACCGGACCTCCCGCCCGGTCACCTCGTCAACGGAGAGACATGGCCGCCGATTTCCGGTACTGGTGCGGCGAATGCGGCTACCGGACGCCCTGGCTCACGCGGTCCCAAGGCGCCGAGCAGCAGGCGCGGCACTACGCCCAGTGCCATCCCGGCGTTCCGCCAAGGGGGCAGGCGGAGCGCCGCCGGTCGGACAGCGGCGGGTTCGGGTGCCTGGTGCTGGCGGGCGTGCTGCTGCTGCTCCTCGTGGCGGTGGCCGTCTGCCGGTACCAGTTCAGATAGCCAGGAAACCCTGAGAGCGGAGGAGAATCAGTGAGAAGACTGAGACGGACCGGTGCGGTGCTGGCGGCCGCGGCGGCCGCGGTGGCGCTGGCCGCACCGGCGTCGGCGGCCGACGCCCACGCCGACACCCAGGCCGTCCTCAACGGCTATCAGTCCCACGCCGGACCGGGCGCGGCCGTCTACGCGGGCAACGCGTCCGGGTCGTGGCATCTGTCCGCCGGCAGCGCCTCGATCACCGGCCCCGCGCGGCCCCTGCAGCCGAACGAGCATTTCCGCGTCGCCAGCCAGACCAAGACCTTCACCGCCGCCGTCGTCATGCAACTGGTCGACGAGGGCAAGGTCGTGCTCGACGCTCCGATCGAGCGCTATCTCCCCGGCCTCGTCGACGGCAACGGCTACGACGGCAACCGGATCAGCGTGCGGCAGCTTCTCCAGCACACCGCCGGAATCCCCTCCCCGGACGTAGTGACCTGGGCCCGGAAAGCCGCCGGGCTCGTCAAACCGGACGGCAGCATCGCGCTGCACGACCTGGTCCAGGTCGGGCTGCGGAACTTCCCGCCCGCGTCCGAACCCGGCGCCGCCGTGCTGTACTCCAACCTGGGCTACCTGATCAACGGCCTGCTGATCGAGCAGGTCACCGGGATGTCCGTCGGCGACGCGATCACCACCCGGATCGTCGACCGGCTCGGCCTGGCCCAGACCAGCTTCCCGCGCGCGGGCGACCGGTCCCTGCCCGCGCCCTACCTCCCCGGCTACCGCGGGGTCCGGGCGGGCCCGCTCTTCTTCTGGACCGAGACGACGTCGGGTCCGATCATCTCGGAACCGTCGATCGAAAGCTCGGCCGGAGCGGTCGTCTCGACGCTCGCGGACATGTCGGCGTTCTACCGCGCGCTGCTCGACGGCAAGGTGGTCTCCCCGGCGTCGCTGGCCGAGATGCGCCGGACGATCCAGGTGCCGGTCCACGATCCCGCCTACGTCGGCGTGGGCCTCGGACTGCAGGCCATCACCCTGTCCTGCGGCGGCGAGGCGTGGTTCCACAACGGCATCGCGGCGTCCGGCTACACCTCGTGGACCGCGGCTACCGACGACGGCCGGTATGCCGCCATGATGACCAACGCGTGGGAGGAGACGAGCATCCGGCCCTCGCCCCTCGACGTGATCGACTCCGCTCTCTGCGGCAGCAGGCAGTGAACCCTACGAACCCTACGAAACAAGGAGCGTGCGTGCGCACCCGAAGGAACAGCGTCTTCCTGGCCGTGCTGGCGGTGATCGTCCTGACGGTCACCGGGGCGGCCACCGCCTCGGCCGAGCCCGCGAAACGGGTCTTCAACTCGATGCAGATCCTGTTCAATCTCAGCACCCCCGACCATTTCTGCACGATCGGGGCGGTCGGCACGGACAAGTACGACCGGAAGATCGCCGTCTCGGCCGGGCACTGCCTGATGGACGCTCCCGGGCAGCACTACTCCGACCGGGACATCCCGGAGAACATCCAGCCGGTCTACGACCGCAACGACACCGGATTCGGCCCCATCGGCTACGTCCGGTTCTTCAAGGACCGCGAAGGTTCGATGACCGGGCACCCGACCAAGGACTACATGATCATCGAGCTGGTGCCGTCGGTGACGCTGTCCTCGCAGGGGCCGCGCCTGAAGCAGACCGGCGAGCTGGAAGTCCCGGACGGGCAGCCCAGCCCCAACGCGCTGAACCCGTCGCTGAACAACGAACGCCTCCTCGGCGCCGCGCTGAACAACAACAACGAACTCGTGGTGTCGGGTCAGCTCGGCGTCTGGTACGGCCGCGTCACCAGCAACGCCAACGGCATCTACCAGTCCTGGGCCAAGCACCAGGCGAACGACTCCGGCGGCCCGGCGATCTGGCACGTGCCCGGCACCGAATATCCCGGACAGGGCAACAATTTCCAGGCGGCCGGCCCGTGGGCGGGCATCACCAAGGCCATCATCCTGGGCGTTCCGCAGTACGTCTACACCAGTTCGGCGAACATCCTCGCCGACCTGCGCGCCCGCGACGCGGCGCACCCCGGCACCTACGGCGCCGGTTTCCACGTGACCCAGAATCCGTGACCGGGAAAGTGACTATGAGACCGTTTACGCGTACTCGCGCCATAGTGTCGGCTGCCGCGGCGGTGCTGGCCGTCGCCTTCACCGGCCCCGCCGCCCACGCCGACCCGCCCGCCCTGCCGACTTTGACCGACGGCTATGGCCTCACCCAGGTCGGGCAGGCGGAGGGCACCGCGACCAACTTCGTCATCACCGTGACGACCCCGGCGGTCGCGGGGCAGCACCACATCCGCATCATCGTCCCGAGCAGCTATTACACCGACACCAGCGCGCGCTACCCGGTGTTCTACTTCCTCCATGGCGTCGGCGACGATCCGAGCAACCCGCATCTGGCGTACCCCGCGCTGCTGGCGAGCCAGAAGATGATCACCGTGATCCCGGACGGCGGGCTGCGCGGCTGGTACACCGACTGGGTCCGCCAGGACACCGCGGCCGGGGCACAGAACTGGGAAACCTTCCATCTCAACCAGGTGATCCCGTTCGTCGACGCCAACTTCCGCACCGTCGCCGCCAAGGCGGGCCGGGCCGTCGGCGGGCTGTCCATGGGCGGCTTCGGCGCGCTGCACTACGCCGAGGACCGTCCCGATCTGTTCGCGCAGACCGTTTCGCTGTCCGGCGCGATCGACTTCAATTTGTATTGGGTCCGCAACGCGATCCGGGGGACGCTGTCCAACGTCGGTTTCGCGATGTCGGGCACGGGCGGCTCCGGCGAGTCCACCGGCGGCAGCGGCTTCGGCCCGGCTGTGCCGACCGACTCCGCTTTCGGGCCGCTCAACGAGGCGGGCGACATGTCCGCGGTGCTGGCCCACGGCCCGGTCGTGAACGCCGGAAAGCTCGCTGGCGTCGGCGTTTCGCTCTACACCGGTGCCGGCAACGGCAACCTGATCAACGTCCTCCTCGACGAACCGCTGTTCGCCGAGTCGGTCACCGAGGCCGCTCAGAAGAACATGACGGCGGCACTCGACAAGGCCGGACATCCTTACTACGCCGTGGATTACGGCAACGGCAAGACGTGGGGCCCGAACTGCCAGGGCAAGCACACGGCCGGATGCTGGGGACAGGATCTGGTGGATTACCTTCCTCGGCTGGAACAGGCTTTCGCGGCGGCGTAAAGCTCAGGACGGAGAAAGCGCCCCGGACGGATCCGATCCGTCCGGGGCGTTCGCTCATTCCCGGCTGTTCCCGGCGACGCTAGAGGCTCAGCCGGACCGCGTCGTCCGCGCTGACCGAGACCGCCAGCTCCGCCGGCCGCAGCTCGACAGTTTCCGGCGCACCGTCGAGCAATTCGAGCAGCCGGGGCAGGTACTTGGTCAGCACGCCAGTGTTGTGCGCGGCGAGCGCGTCCCGCGAGGGATACTTCTCGACCACCGTCACCCGCAACGGGTCCGAATCGGACTCGACGTAAAAGGCGTACCGCAGCGTTTCAGGCTCGTCGCGCAGCACCTCCGGGACCAGTTCGGAAAACAGCGACAGCAATTCGGCGCCACGTCCAGGTTTGGCTTGGAGGCGGGCGAGGACAACGATCTCAGACAAGGGAATCTCCGGGAAAGTCACGCGCCGAGCACCGGAAGGCGCAGCGCTGAGGGTGAATTTTCGTTGTAGTGCAAGGTGTGCTGCGCGACAACTGCCTCGTCGAGAGTGCCGAACTCCGGCACCGTGCGAGTGTGCAAATTGCGGCTGTAGCGCGGAAAACTGAACCCAGCGACCTGTACCCGAATACGGTGTCCACGACCGAATCGGTGCGCGACATCGTGCAGGGTAACCGTTACGCGACTGGGTTCTTCGGCGTCGAGCCAATCGGTGTCGCCGCCGTTGCGATACCGGGCCCGCTGCGCTCCTTCGGCGACATTGAGCGCGAACCCGTCGGGCTCGACATCCACCAGCGTGACGCATACGTCGGCGTCCGGCGCGGTGCTGGTGATGTACGCGATCAGTTCGGCTTGCCCAGCGATCGTCACTTCCTCGGTCAACGGGTCGCTCGTGTAGCGGAGCACGTCTTCGCGCCCGTCGACCGCACGCTGATCCTGAATGCCGCCCGGTGCCGCGGCAGGCTCGCCCTCGAACGCGATTACCCCGCCGTGGGTGGGAAACGGGTCGTGCGGATCAGCGGTAAAGGTGTCCGAGCCGTGGCCTCCTTCGCGGGACAGAAAGCCTGAAGAGAGCGGCCATTCTTCAACCGTGGACGCGGGCGGCCACGCGGGTGCGCTCGCCCACGTATTAGAGCCACCGATGAAATAGCTGACTCGCCCGGACAGATACGGCGCAGCAGAAGGGTAATCCGAGCCGTCCCCGCCGCGCAGATGCCGGTCGAAGAACGCGGCGAGGACCGGGCTCCACGTCGGCACCCCGGCCGCCGCGTTCGGCAACACCCGCGCCCCGACGTCGCCGAACGCGCTGTAGGCGCCCGCGTGAGTCCACGGTCCGGCGATCAGGCCGGCTTTTTCGTTGCCCGCCAACCGGGCCGCGAGCCGGAACTGGGTCGGGCTGGTGAAATCCCGGTATCCGCTGATCTGCAGGAAAGGAATGCCGACCCGTTCCGGTTCGGTGAGCAAGGTGGGCCGGTCCCAGAACGGATCGTGCGGCGAACGCAGCCAATCCGTCCAATACGGCGCGACCCGGCTGTCGTCGAGCGGGGCGATCTCCGTCAACGGCAACTGGCTGACCGTGGCACGACGGTCGGCGAAGGCGTCGTCCAGCAGCTCGCGCACCCGTTCCTGCTCGGCCGCGCTCAACGAGGTGTGGTCCAGACCTTCCTGCGCCATCTGGAGCGCGTACAGCGTCAGAAAGCTCAGCTCGAACAGTCCGCCCGGGCGCGCGGTGTGCCGCATGTCGGCGGTCCCGATCATCCCGACCGCCGCTTTGAGATGCGGGTTCCGGGCGGCTACCGCCTGCAGCACGGTCATGCCCAGATAGGACGAGCCGTAAATCCCGACGTTGCCGTCGCTCCAGGGCTGCTTCGCCGCCCAGTCGATCGCGTCGGAGGAGTCGTTGTACTCCTGCGTGACGAAGTCGAATTCGCCGCCGGACCCGAACCGGCCGCGGCTGTCCTGCACCAGCACCGCGAAGCCCTGCCGGGCCAGCCACACCGGATCGGCGACGAGGCCCGAAACGCGGAAGACGCCGGTGCGGTCGTAAGGGGTCCGGTGCAGCAGCACGGGCCAGCGGCCGTCCGCGGCCGGGCGGTACAGGTCGCCGACGAGGGTGACGCCGTCGCGGGTAGTCATCTGGACGCCGGCGTCGAGGCGGGGTGGGTGCACGGTTGCTCCCGATCGGAGAGGAGGCGGCTCGGTACGGCCGACCGTAACACTAACCGTTGCAAAACACTAACCGTTGTTGTTAAGTTGGCGGCATGAAAGCAGTGCGCTTCGCCGAGTACGGCGGTCCCGAAGTCCTTCACCTGGCAGAAGTGCCCGAACCCCACGCCGGTCCCGGCCAGATCCGCGTCGCCGTCCGGGCGGCGGGCGTGAACCCGCACGATTGGCGCACCCGCGAGGGCCAGTTCCGGCGGATCCGCCCGCTCGAACTGCCCGTCGGCGTCGGACAGGACGCTTCCGGCGTGGTCGACGAAGCCGGCGAGGGCGTCACCGACGTCGAGGTCGGCGACTTGGTGCTGGGCCGAGGTTCGAACACCTACGCCGAGTTCGCCGTGCTGTCGTCCTGGGCTCGTTTGCCGTCCGGATTGACCTTCGCCGAGGCGGCCGGGTATCCGTCGGTGGTCGAGACCGCGATTCGCGTCATCCGGATGGTCGGTGTCCAATCAGGACAGACGTTGCTGGTGAGCGGTGCCGCGGGCGGGGTGGGGTCAGCGGTCCTGCAGGTCGCCCGCGACCGGGGGATCAAGGTGATCGGCACGGCCAGCCCCGCGAACCAGGACTACGTGCGAAGCCTCGGCGCCGTCGCGACGACCTACGGCGAGGGCTGGACCGACCGGGTGCGCCGGCTCGGACCGGTCGACGCCGCCCTGGATCTCAACGGCACCGGGGTGATCCGCGGCCTCCTCGACCTGACCGGGGACCGGGAGAAGGTGGTCACCATCGCCGACCTGGAGGCCTCGATGCTGGGCATCCGGTTCGCGGGCGTGGGCGGCGACATGCGGGAAGCCCTGGCCGAGACGGTCGACCTCATCGCGCGCGGGAAACTCCACATCCCGGTCGACAAGTCCTACCCGCTGGCCGAAGCCTCGGCGGCGCACGCGGACAGCCAGGCCGGGCACACCCGCGGGAGGCGGGTTCTGCTGGTCTGAACCTCCGGGAGGCTTCCGGCTTGGGTGCCGCTGGAGGGTTTCCCGGCGACCGGGAGAGGCGACCGCGTTCGGCTGGTTTTGGTGGCCGCGCGGGCTATGCCCGGCTGGTCTCGGTGGCCGCGCGAGTCGCGTCTCGCCGGTCCCGGTCGCTGTGCGGGTTGCGTTCGGCTGGTCTTGGTCACGGCGCGGGTCGCGCTCGGCTGGTCTTGATTGCCGTGCGGGTCGTGTCCGGCTGGTTTAGTCGTTGTGCGGGTGGTGCCCGGCTGGTCCCGGTCGCTGCGCGGGTCGCGCCCGGCCGGTCCCGGTCACCGCGCCGTGTCGGTCTCCAGCGCCGCCTCCCGGACCGCCGCCGCCACCCGCGCGACCGGTTCCGGCATCGGCTGCGGCAGCCGGGCGAGCAGGACCCGCCGGTGCTCCGACGGACCGCCGCGGACCGGGAGGATCCGCACCCCGGGCGGGGCGGCCGGGGCGAGCATCCGCGGGGCGGTCGTGATGCCGCAGCCGGCCGCGACGAGCTGGAGCTTCGCCAGCCAGTCGCGGGCGGTGTGGGCGATCGCCGGCCGTTCGGCGAGGCCCGGCCACGCGCCCATCTGCAGTTCTCGCGCCGCGCCGGCGATCCAGCGCTGCCCGTGCAGGTCCGCGACGTCGATGTACTCGCCGTGCGCGAGGGGATGGTTCGCCGGCACCGCGACGTGCAGGGTGCGTTCGGTCAGCACCTGCACCTGCAGTTCCGGCGTTTCGGTGTCCAGCGGCCGGTACGGGGGAGCGGCGGCCAGCACGGCGAGGTCGATCGTCCCGGCCCGCAACGCGCGCACCAGCGCCGGGCTGCTGCCCTCCCTGCTGGTCACGGTGATCGCGGGATGCGCCTCGCGGAGCAGCGTCAGTGCGCGCGGGACGATGGCCACGCCCGCGGTGGCGAACCAGCCGAGCCGGACGTGGCCGGATTCCTCAGGCAGGCCAGCGAGTTCTCGCGCGGTGGCGTCGATCTGGCCGACGATGCCGGCGGCGCGGCGGAGCACGATCCGGCCCGCCGGGGTCAGCCGGACGCCGTCGTGCCGTCGTTCGAACAGGGGCGCGCCAGCCGCCCGTTCCAGCGACGCGATCTGCCGGGACACCGCGGACTGGGTATAGCCGAGCGCGGTGGCCGCCGCGGTGAGCGTGCCGCGTTCGGCGACCTCGCGGAACACGCGGAGCGCGACCAGCGACACGTCGGTGAAGGTCATGATATTCACGCATACCATGGTTGAGCATTTTTCGCTGCCTACATGACCGAAACCTGCTTAACGTAGAGGTATGACCCTGATCCAAACCCCCTTCGGCTTCGCCAGCACCGCGGCGGAAGTCGTTGCCGGCATTGACCTTTCCGGTCGTCGCGCGGTCGTCACCGGCGCTTCGTCCGGACTCGGCGTCGAGACCGCCTGCGCGCTGGTTTCGGCCGGTGCGGAGGTCACGCTGGCCGTCCGCGACACCGCGGCGGGCGAGCGAGCCGCCCAAGACATCGTCGTCACCACCGGCCGGAGCGCGGTCCGCGTCGCGCCGCTGGACTTGACCGACCAGGCGTCGGTCGCTTCCTTCGTCGCTGCCTGGGAAGGACCGCTGCACCTCCTGGTGGCGAACGCGGGCGTAATGGCCTGCCCCGAGCAGCGCACCGCCGAGGGCTGGGAGTGGCAGTTCGCCACCAACCACCTCGGCCATTTCGCGCTGGCCACCGGCTTGCACCGCGCGCTCGCAGCCGAGGGCGCTCGCGTCGTGGCGGTCAGCTCCAGCGGCCACCAGCTCTCTCCGGTCGTCCTGGACGACGTGCACTTCGCGTTCCGCGCCTACGACCCGTGGCTCGCCTACGGCCAGTCGAAAACCGCCAACGTCCTGTTCGCGGTCGAAGCGACGCGGCGATGGGCGCGCGACGGCATCACTGCCAACGCCCTGATGCCGGGCGCGATCTTCACGAACCTCCAGCGCCACACCGGAGGACGCGGCAGCGGGACAGTCGGTCCGGAGCTGATGAAGACTCCGCAGCAGGGCGCGGCCACTTCGGTGTTGCTCGCGACGTCACCGCTGCTCAAGGACATCGGCGGCCGGTATTTCGTGGACTGCAACGAAACCCCGGTCATCGATCACCGCGGCGAAGCACCGCGGCTGCACGGCGTAGCGCGCTACGCACTGGACCCCGAGGGAGCGGAACGGCTGTGGGCTTACTCCGAGAAGCTGGTGGGAGCATGAAGATCGCCGTGGTCACCGGGGCGACGCAAGGGCTCGGCCTCGCGCTGGTCGAGGGTCTCGCGCAGCGAATGAACCCAGACGACACCGTGTACCTCACCGGACGCGATTCCACCCGCGTGCAGCAAGCCGTCGAAGCACTGCCCGCCGGTGGCGCGCGAGTGCGCGGCGAGGTCTTCGACGTCTCCATGCCCGACGCGGCAACACGATTCGCCGAGGTGCTGCGCGAACGACACGGCGGCGTCGACATCGTGTTCAACAACGCTGTGATGCGAGTCGGTCCCGACGACGATCCGCGTGCGATTGTCGATGCCTACACCGAGGTGAACAATTTCGGGGCGACTAGAGTGCTGCGCGCGTTCGCCCCGCTGCTGCGCGACGACGGCCGGCTGATCGTGGTCGCCAGCAGCCTCGGCCGGCTGCATCACCTGGCCCCGGTCCTGCACGACCAGTTCGCCGAATTGTCCTCTTTGGACGAAGTGGACGAGCGAGTGGCCGCCTGGCGCGACGCGGTCCGCGACGGCAGCGCCCGCTCCGGCGCCTGGCCCGGCTTCGTCAACATCCCGTCGAAGATCGCCCAGGTCGCCGCGGTCCGGGCACTGGCGTCGGAGCGCCGGGACGAGGACGAGCGGCGCGGCATCCTGCTGGCCGCGGTCTGCCCGGGAATGATCAACACGCCGACCTCGGCGCTGTGGTGGGACGTCAGCACCGCGCAGACTCCCGCCGAGGCGGCGATTCCGCTGACGAACCTGGCGCTGGGCCCGGTCGACCGGGCGCACTACGGCGAACTGGTCCGGTTCGGGAAGGTGCTGTCGTGGTCGCCTTACGACGGCTGAACTTCTTGCGGAAATTGGCGCTGAAACGCCGGAGACCTCGGTAGAATCGCCCAGTTGGCAGACGACGACGGAACGGACGGCGGCCGGAGATGGCTCCTCTCGGACGTGCGCTGCTGCCCGGCGGCTGGGTCTGCCGGTGCGTCCGGCACCCGCTCTGGGTCGGCTGGCTGGTGTTTTTGCTCGTGTTCTCCCAATCCGGGCACCTGGTCGGCGCGATCGACTGGCTTTTCGGGGCGCAGCTGCGGCCTCCCAGCGCCTACCCGGCGAGTTTTTGGAGCGCGGTCGCCGTCGGGACGGGTGCTGGTCTGGTCTGCTTGATCACGCGGGTACGGCGTCGTCGATCGCCGTAGAAACAGTCCTGCGCCGGATGAGGGGTCGCTGTCTAGCGAAGCGGTTTCTGCGGCCGGAGCAGCCCGACTTCGCCTTCGACGGCAGCCGCGATGCGAAGGAGGAGATCGTCGCGGTGGTGCGGAGCGACGAGCTGGACTGCGCACGGCAATCCGCCGGGGCTGAGACCGATCGGGATGCTGACCGCGGGGTTGCCGGTGTCGTTGAACGGCGCGGTGAAGGCGATCGGGATCGTCCGCTGCTGTACCGCAGTGCGAAGGTCGGGGCCTTCCGCTGGCCAGGCGGTGGTCGGGGTCGTCGGGGTGAGGAGCAGGTCGTAGTGGTCGAAGAGCCCGGCGGCCCAGCGGTCGAGCTGCCCGCGGTGTTCCCAATAGCGCGCGAGTTCGGCGGTGGTGACCGAATGTCCTTGGTCGAGGATGTCCGCGAACCAGGGTTCGAAACGGCCGCGGTGCGCGGCGAACTCGTCGGCGACTTTGGAGAACCGTTGGTAGGCAAGAACTTTTTGCCGTAACTGAACGGTGGCTGGGAAGTTGTCCGCGTGCGGATGGGAAACGTGGTCGTCGGCGACGTCGTGGCCGAGCCCGCACAGGATGTCGATCGCGCGGTCGAGGGCGTGCAGCACGGCCGGTTCGGGCTCGGCGATGCCGAGCGTCCGATGGACGACGATCCGCAGCGGGGACAGCGGCTGATCGAGTCCATCCACATAGGACTTTCCCGGCCGCGGAAGGGAATACGGGTCTGTCGGGTCGAAGCCTGCTGCGAGGTCGAGGTGCAGCGCGGCGTCGCGCACGGTGCGGGTCATCGGGGTGAGGCAGCTGTGGTGGGTCCAGGACGGGCCGTGCGGGATGCGGCCACGGGTCGGTTTGAGCCCGACGATTCCGCAGAGCGCGGCGGGGATGCGGGTGGAACCGCCGCCGTCGCCCGCGGTGGCCAGGGAAACCAGCCCGGCCGCGACCGCCGCCGCGGATCCGCCGCTCGAACCGCCCGGGGATTTCTCGAGATTCCACGGGTTCCGGGTGATTCCGAAGGCTTCGTTGCGGGTGGAGATGGCCGCGCCCATCGGGGGAGTGTTGGCCTTGCCGACGACGATCGCGCCTGCCGCGCGAAGCCGGGCCACGTGGACGCTGTCGGAGGCGGCTGGCGGAGCGTCGCGGAAGGCTTTGGTTCCTTGCGTGGTAGGGAATCCCGCGGCGTCTTCGAGGTCTTTGACCACGATCGGGACACCGGCGAGCGGGCCCGGCTCGGCTCCGTGCGCGAGGCGGTCGGCCAGCGCGGTCGCCTCGTCGAGCGCGCAGTGGGGGTCGAGCGATACGACAGCGTTGAGATCGCTGTTGAGCGAGGCCACGCGGTCCAGGGTGTGGTGCATGAGTTCCACCGGCGAGAGTTCGCGGGTGCGGATCATCGCGGCGAGTTCGGTCGCGGTAGCGAAGGACAGGTCGGTCACGCGTGCTCCTGAATCGGGCCGGTCGTCGGCTGGACAACGGTGGTCGTGGACAGGCCGATGCGCGCGGCGTCGCGTTGCGGCCGGATGGCGAAAGCGGCGTAAACGCCGGTCAGCACCATGATCGCGGCACCGACAGCGAAAGCTGTGGGGTAGCCGTAGTGGTCGATGAGGCTTCCGGTGACCGCGGGCGCGATGATCCCGGGCAACGTGCTGATCGCGACGGCCAGCCCGAACACCGTTCCCCGTTGCCGGGAGGGCACGAGTTCGCCCGCCGTGAGGTAACCGAGCGGGTAGGCGAGGCTGCCCGCCGCGAACGCGATCGTGATGAGCACGATGCGCAGACCGCCCGATGTCGTGAGCGGGAACGCCGCCATGCAGCCGCCGGCGAGCGCGACCGCGATGCCCTGGGTGGCACCGCGCGCCCACCGGCTGGAGACCCCGCGCCGGACGAGCCGTCCGGTCGCCGGGACGACGGTGAGGATGAGCACGATGCTCAGCGCCGCGTGCAGGCTGATCACCGTCGCTGAGCTCTTCGGGCTGAGATCTGCCTCGGTTTGCAGGTAAGCGGGCAGCCAGGACGAGCCGAGCGCCAGCGACCAGTACGCGCCGAAAGCACTGGCGAACCCGCCGAAAACGGTGCCGTTGAGAAGCAGTTTGCGGTAGGGGACGCGCTCCGCCGCGGTGCTGGCCGCAGCAGTCGCAGGTGCGGCGTAAGGCCCGTCGTGCCCGATCGGCAGCCACACGAGTGCCCACAGTCCGGCGACCACCGCGAGGACGACAAACGCGGCGCGCCAGCCGTAGTCCGCGATGATCCAGGTGAGCACCGGCGCGGCGACGAAGATGCCCGCCGAGCCGCCGGTGAGCTGCAGCGCCGTGGGAAGGCTGCGGCGATCGTCGGGAAACCATTTGTACAGCGCGTGCATGCTCATCCCGGACGCCGGGCCTTCGGCGGCGCCGAGCAGGACGCGGCTGGCGAACAGCGTCGGCACCGCGGCGAACGCGAGGACCGGCAACTGGGCGACGGCCCAGCACACCGCCAGCGCGAACAGGATCCAGCGGCTGGCGATTTTCGCCGAAAGCAGTCCGGCGGCGAGGCTGGTGATGCTGAACAGCAGGTAGAAGCTGCTCGCCAGGAGACCGTAGGTGCTGTTGGACAGGTGCAGCTCTCGCATGATCGGCACCGCGGCGAGCCCGAGTACGGCCTTGTCCGCGAAGTTGATCACCATGAACACGGCGATGAGCGCGGTGACCGCCCAGGCCCGGCGGCGGATCGACCGGGGCTCAGCCGTCGACGGCGGCGCTGCGAAAGGCATGATCGGCTCCTTTGCCGGAATCAGATGACACCGTCGCGGCGGAGTGCCGCGAGGTCGTCGTCGCGCAGGGAAAGCAGCTGCCGGAGGACGTCGTCGGTGTGCGCGCCGAGAGCCGGTCCGAGAGAGCTGATGCGTCCCGGGGTGGCGCTCAGCCGGGGGATCGGCGCGGCCATGGAAACCGTGCCGTGCTCCGGATCCTCGACGTCGACGATCGTGCCGCGCTCGCGGTAGTGGACGTCGGCCGCGATGTCCGCGATCGTCATGATCACCGAGGCCGGGACGCCCGCGTCGTTGAACACCCGGGTCGCCTCCTCGGCCGGCTGCCCGGCGACCCAGCCGGCGATGATCGCGTACAGCTCGTCGGCGTGCTCCGTGCGAGCGACGCGGGTGGCGAAGCGCGGATCAGCGGCCAGGTCCGGCTGGCCGATCACCGCGCACAGCCGGCGGAACAACGGGTCAGTCCCGGCGTGGACCGAAATCCTCCGCCCCTCGGCGGTGTCGAAGTCGCTGGCAGGCACCACATGCGGATTGCGGTTGCCCATGCGCTGGCGCACCCGGCCGTTGGCCGAGAAGTCCAGCAGCGCGTCCTCGACCGCGCGGAACCCGGCCTCGTACAGGCCCAAATCCACGACCTGGCCCTGCCCGCCGTTGACGTCCCGTTCGTACAACGCGACCATCGCCGCGAAGGCCGAGAGGTACGCGCCCATGTAGTCGATCACCGCGTAGCCGGACCGGACCGGGGCGCGGTCAGGTTCCCCGCTGACGTCGGTCAACCCCGCGAAGGCGCTGGCGATCCGGTCGAAGGCACCCCGGTCGCGGTACGGCCCGGACAAGCCGTACCCGGTCAGATACACCAGCACCGCACGGGGATTGAGCGCCTGCAACGTCTCCGGGTCGAGCCCCCACTTCTCCAGCGTCGGCGGCCGGTAATTGGTGATCACCACGTCGAAGTGGGGCACCATCCGGCGCACCAGGTCCTGCCCGGCGGCCTGGCGCAGATCCACCGTGACCGACTTCTTGTTGCGGCCCTCCTGCAGCCACTGCAGCGACCGCCCGCCGGGGGAAGCGGCCCGCCCCCGGGTGAAATCGCCGCGGCCCGGCTCCTCCACCTTCACCACCTCGGCCCCGAAATCGCCGAGAAACGTCGCCGTCACCGGCGCGGCCAGCACCGTCGCCACATCCAGCACCCGCACGCCCCGCAACGGCAACCTTGCTTCCACCAGAACTCCCAACGAAGTGTTAATAACGAAACGTTGGTAACGAACCGTATAGAGTGGTCCGAGGCACAACAAGGCGTACTGACGAGTAACTTTTGAGGGGACGGCGTGACCGAGCAGCCGAGCACCGCACCGACCCGGCGCCGCCGGCGCAGCCGCGAGGAGACCAAAGCCGATCTGCTCGCCGCCGCCCTGCGGCTCCTCCGCCGCGACGGCGTGCTCGCGGGCATCAACCTCCGCGAGGTCGCCAAGGAGGCCGGCGTCAACCACGGGCAGATCTACGTCTACTTCGGCAGCCGCCAAGCGCTCCTCCGCGCGGCCATCGCCCAGATGCTCGAACGAGACCGCCCCGACCCCGGCACCCACTGGGAACAACCCTTCGCCGACCGGCGGCGAGCCATGTGGCACTGGGCGCTGCGCCAGCCGGACCTGGTCAAACTCGAAGCGCTGCTCGCCCTCGACGAGGACCCCGAGCTGACCCTGTTCCCGGCCCTGGACCTCACCCGCCGCGCCCTGGAACGAGACCGGAGCGACGGGAGTCTTCCCGCTGATGCGGACGGGGAAGTCATGCATGCGATGACTGCCGCTACTTATTTCGGTTATTGCATTTTCCGGAGTGCTCTCGCTCGGGACCTCGATTTGACGCCGGAGGAACTCGACGCCCGGGCGGCTCGGGTTTACGACCGGATGGTTGCTGCGCTCGCTGCTGAGGAGTGAGCGGTCTGGTCGCGTTGGGGCGGAACACTGCCGGGCTACGGCTTTGTCTCTGAGCAGCGGTCCCGGTCGTCGATTTCGGGACGAGAGAAGGAATGCTCCGGCGAATCGTGAGATCACCTCCTGGCCTGGGCAGGTACTGAAGTATCGGCAGGTGTCCGGCAGGGCGGAGAGGAGAGGCGCGGCGATGTCCTTGGATTTGGTGGCCGAATTCGGGGAAGCGTGGTGTGTGACCGTTGTGCGCGAGCGGGGGCCTGACGAAGTCCTGGCGAAGATGGGGACGACGCCGGGGAGCATTGGTTCGGCGGCGGTCGAGGATGTGCCGTTCGGGGTGACGGATCGGGAGCTGGTGCTCGCGCGGGCGTTGCCGGGCCGGGACTGGACGCTCG
This sequence comes from Amycolatopsis sp. NPDC054798, assembly GCF_053611505.1. Lineage (NCBI taxonomy): Bacteria > Bacillati > Actinomycetota > Actinomycetes > Pseudonocardiales > Pseudonocardiaceae > Amycolatopsis > Amycolatopsis sp. NPDC054798. The sequence goes on from NZ_JBSHAM010000036.1 coordinate 60,180, forward strand.
CGGTCGAGTTGGACGGGCCGACCGGGTTCCTCGGCTGGCGACGCGAACTCCTGGCCGCGCTGTCTGCGGACGGCGGGGCGGCGGGAGCGGCGGTGTTCTTGCCGAATGTGCAGGAAGTCAGTGCCGCCGAGGACGGGCGGGTGGCAGCGGTGATCGACCCGCTGCACAGCTACCGCCGCTCCGGCGCGGACCCGGACCGGTTCGTCGGCCCGATGCGCGACCTCGGGTTCCGTGTCGACGACCAGGACGACACCGCTGGGGCGGTACGCGACTTGCCTCCCGGGGCACTGATCACCCTCCTGCTGGAGGTCGTGACCGGCGTCGAACTGGACGCCGCCGCGTTCGCGGGCCCGTGGCGGGGCGGGACGGTGCGCTTCGACGAACGCGGGCAGACGGTCCGCTTCACCGGCCGCTGACACCTGCCCGCCGTTCGGCGGGCAGGGCACCGACATTCAGCCGAACTTCTATCCGCAATTCTCTTGGACGCTTCACTACGGAAAATCCCGCAACTGAACTGACGCCGAGGGGGACTGCGCGTCGCAGCCGCAGTCCACGATCAGCGAAGCCTGATGTCGACCCGTGGCGCGGAGAGCTCGCGAGTGTACGAGCCGGTGCCGGTCGGCGACGAGCCGAATCCGGTGAAATCGAAGGAGTTCCTCGCGACTCCCGGCGCAGACTTTGATTTTGGGGAGAATTCACGACCGATTAAACTATTGCCAGAGATTGTGAGATCGAAGCATGTTTATACCGGTGGGTCCCGGTGCTGAACCTGCCGTGATCGACGGGAATACCGCGGTCCCTCAGGCGTCAAGGACCACCTGGAAAGCTTCACGACCGCGCTGTGCGAAGGCGCGGCTATCCCGGAACGGTACCTGGAATCCAGTGTTGAGGTCGTCGTCCTCGACTCCGCTCCTGTCGTGCACGCACCACGCGACGGACTGATCCCCAGTCTGCAATGGCACGTCGATACGGCCGCGATCCGTGATGCGTTCGCAGACAGGGCCCACTGGTCAGCGCCACCGGGATGCCGCGGCGCGGGCGTAGTCGGCGAAGGAAATCGGCGGCCGTCGGGTGATTTGCTGGACATCGTCGGTGACGTTGGCAGCCCAGTCGTTGCGGATGCCTTCGTACATCGCGGCGTAGAAGTCGGCGACATGACCTGGCGTGCCCCCGTTGAGCAGGGCTTCGCGGAACTCGGCCGGGTCCATCGCCTGGTATCGCACCGGCTTTCCCGCGGCGTCGCTCACGATCGCGGCCATGTCTGAAAAGGACAGTGAATCGGGTCCGGTCAGGGAGTAGGTCTTGTGCTGATGTCCGTCCTGGGTCAGGGCGGCCGCGGCTGCGGCGGCGATGTCCTCGACGGAGATCGGCGCCACCCGGCCGTCGCCCGCGGGAACCGTGACGACACCGGTGCGGATGCCGTGCAGGATCGCGGGGTGTTCGGAGAAATTCTCGGCGAAAACGTTGGGGCGCAGAATTGTCGCGGGCACCGGTCCTGTTTCGAGGAATCGCTCGACTCCGTGCATCGGGAAGCCCTCGCCGGACAGATGCGCCGTCGTGTTCGACAGGTGGACCACCCGGCGAACCCCGGCGGTCTTGGCTTCGTCCAGCAGCGCCGCGACCTCCGTCGTGCTGTCGGGGCTTATCGGGAACCATTGGTAGATCGCGTCCACGCCTTCCAGCGCGGGCGGGTAGGTCGCCGGGTCGTGCCAGTCGAAGCGGACTGGCGTCACCGAACCCTCCGGGCGCCCCGGGATCCGGCTCGCCGCCCGGATCGCGTGCCCCTGCTCGGCCAGCAAGGACACCACCCGGCGTCCGGTGCGGCCGGTCGCACCGAGGACAAGAACTGTGGTAGGCACACGTTCCTCGCAAGGTAGGGTCGAATGGCAACAACATCACCGTAGGAATGGGTTATCGACGCGCGCCATGACAGCTCTCGACAGATTCATATCCGATCGGAGCCATGCCGACGCGAATCGGGCGTGGCGGTGACGGTGAAGGCGGCCGGTCGTGAGCGCGACCACGTGGCCGACATCGTGGGCGACATCGTCGCCGCCCTCCGGCAGGGCGGCGTGGTCTACGGCAGGGCGCTGCTGCGCGCCCCTTGGGGCCTCGCGTTCGAGTCGCGATCGATCGCCACGATCTACGTCGTGATCGCCGGTTCCTGCGTGCTCTTCCCCGACGGCGGAGAGGCTTTGCGTCTCGCCCAGGGGGATGTCGCGCTGCTGCCGTCCGGCGCCGGGCACGTGGTCTCCGACGCCCCGGGCCGGCCTGCGCCCACCGTGCGGGAGCTGTTCGGGGCCGACCTGGAGGAGCTGTCTGCCACCGACCTCGTCATCGAGGGCGACGGTCCCGAGACCGTCCTGGCCTGCGGCGCGTATCTGCTCGAACCGGTGCCGTTGCACCCGTTCGCCGCCTCCTTGCCCGACGTCGTGCATGTCACGGCGGGCCAGATGCGCGGCACCAGCCTCGCCGCCGCGGTCCACTTGCTCACCACCGAGGTCGACCACGCCGGCCGCGGCACGCCCGCCGTGGTGGCCTCGCTGCTCGACCTGCTGTTCACCTACACCCTGAGGTCCTGGTTTCTCCGCCAGCCTGACCAGCTGGTCGGGTGGGCCCGCGCGCTCCACGACCCCGCGGTAGGCCCGGCGCTCGCGCTCTTGCACGACGACCCCGGCAAACCCTGGACTGTGGAGGCGCTCGCGCACGCGGTGGGCGTCCCGCGTGCCCGGTTCAGCCGCCGATTCACCTCGACGACCGGGCACACCCCCATGGAGTACCTCGGCATCTGGCGGATGACCGTGGCCGCCCGCCTGCTGCGCGAGGGCCAAGCCCCGCTGCGTCAGATCGCCCGGAAGGTTGGTTACGACTCGGAATTCGCGTTCGCGCGCGCTTTCAAACGGGTCGTCGGCTACGCCCCTGGTCGTTATCGCGCGATGCACCATCGTGATGGGGGCGCCGCTGATACGCGGCGATGACTGGCAGTGCGACTTCCTCCCCGCGAGTCCGCCGGTGGACACGCCGGTGGTGCCTCGGGTCGCGCGGCTACTTGGTGCAGTCGCCGGGCGTGACGTCCCCCGCCGGTTCGCGGGCGACGGCCTCCGCTGCTCTGTCGGTGTCTCTAGTGGACAGTGGCGAGGGGTCAGCGTTGGTTGAGGCCGACGAGGTCCATCCAGTGGATGCCTTGAGCTGGATGGTTTTCGCGGTGGTGCCGCCTCCTTCGCTGCTCCAGTCGACCCGTCCGTTGTGGAAGGTATTGCCGACGTCCCTTCGGGAGGGCGAGCTCATCGCCGGTGCGGTAGCCCAGGAGTGACTGGTTGGCGGCTAGGCGGCTTCGTCCGATGCGGTGGTCTTTATGGACTGTCGGTGCGGCGGTGTTGTGGACCGGCGGGCGAGGTCGAGGTCGAGGGTGAGTTGCTGTGGCGGACGAGGCGGTGGGCTGGGCGCCGCGGCGGCGGGTGAGGTTGCGGTGGGGTGCGGTGTGCGTGCTGCCGGGGAGCTGGGGTGCCGGGCGAGGTGGTGGAGTTTGCGGAGGTGGCGTTGGACTAGCCCGGCGCGGCGGGCTTCCTCGAAGAGGGTTCGGGCGGCTCTGTTTCGTGTTCGTCGGCTGGGACGGTCGGGCATAGGGATGTTCCCGGTGTGGACAGGCTGGCTGAGGGCGAGATCACGAATGCGTTTCGGCCTGGTGGAGGTACGGGACGGCGGGCAATGACACCCGTGCGGAGGAGCAGCGGGAGCACGGCGAGGTCCGATGGGCTGGGATGTCCGGTCGCGCCCGGCAAAGGCATGGGAAAGATGCGGTGCCGACGGACCGGCTGGTCCCGCAGCTCGGCGGGGCCTGGCCAGGGAAACCCCTGACCAGGCCGTTTGTGCCCCCGGCAGGACTCGAACCTGCGACCTAGAGATTAGAAGGCTCTTGCTCTATCCAGCTGAGCTACGAGGGCCCGGGTGGCTGACAGCTGCTGACCTCCAGCATGGGCAGCTTAGTCATCGCCAATCTCTCGATCGTTCGACACCGTCGAATCGTTTCAGCTTCCCTTCGTCTGTTTTGCGGTTCTTCGGGGGAGGAATGCCACAGCGCGCGACGGTTCCGGTACGCACTGCGCGGGGAAAAGGTCCGCTGCGGCGGGCGGGTGGCAGTTTGTGCAGCTTGGACACCTGAATCTCCTGGCGGGGCTGCGGCGGGACGGGGGTTCGGAGGCTTCGCGGCCGGGCAGAATGTGGCGATCTTGTGATGTAGGACGTCTGAGCCGGGGCAGGACGATTGGGCGGTTCGGCGGTTGCGGCCCGGCAAAGAGACGTCGAGGCGCCGGGGTGCCGGGTCGGCGGTGCCGGACGGCGCGGTCAGGGCAAACGGCGAGGCACCGGGTCAGCGCTGCCAGGCAGCGTGGTCCGGGCAAGCGTCGGGGACCGGAGTGCGAACCCGCGGCTGAAGCTGGTGCCAGGAGGGTGCCGCTCGACACCCCGGGGCCTCGCCTCCCGCCCCCAGGTCGGGGCCGGGAGCGGGAGGCGAGGGGTCAGGGGCCCGTGGGCGCGGATCTTCCGGGCTGCGCGCCCACGGGCCGGGGGCCGCTCAGGGGTGCGGCCCCCGGGCCGGCGAACTGCGGCTGCGAGTCGACTCGTCCTGGAGCGGCCTCGTCCGCCTGGCCCGGTCTCGGGGCTATTCCCACACTTTCAGGGCGCGCACCGCGAACGGGGACTGCGGCACGTACGTGCCACCGCCCGGATAGGTGATGAAATCGCCCTCGGTGGAACAGTCGGCTCCTTGGTAGATCGTGACGTCGCGGCTCATCCGGTTGACGAAGGAATGCCCTTGGAATCCCTCGGGCAGGGGAATGCAATCACCCGGATTTGCCGTGCGCAGGTCATAACTCTGTGCCGCGCCGGAATAGGTTTCGGTGTCCCACAGGCAGAACTCGCCCGCGGTGCAGGCGGGAGCCGGGGGAGCGGGCACGGCCGGAGCCGCTTGGGCCAGGCCGGAACCGGCCAGAAGACCGGCGGTGACCAGCAGCAGCACGCCGGGCAGACGGGACGGAGCGGATGCGGGCCGGGAGCGGCGGCCCGGGAACGGCAAGGACGGCATCAGGCGACGGAACATCGTGGGAACTCCCCCTCATCGAAGCGGCTTCCGGCGAGGGCCGGAAACCGGGTGTGTTCTCCACTTTGGCGGGTTGGGTGCGTTTTGTCTGCCCGCATTCCTACGTCTGTGGACAAGTAGTTTCCCTTCACCCGTAAGAGACCCAGTTGTCCACAGATCGGCGAACGGTCTTGCTAAATCGCCGCGGTGCTTTCGCGGACGGCCAGCGACACCGGGAGTTCGACCGGCGGCGGGACCGGGGAGGCGGCGAGGAGAGCCATCACCAGTTCCCCGGCGACCCGGCCCTTGCCTGCCAGGTCCTGGCGCACGGTCGTGAGGGGTGGTTCAGACCACGCGGCCTGGGGCGTGTCGTCGAAGCCGACGATCGACACGTCGGCGGGCACGCGCAGGCCCAGCCGGTGCGCGGCGGCGATCGCGGCGAAGGCGAGCTGGTCGGACATGCAGAGCAGGGCGGTCGGCCGCACCGAAGCGGTGAGCAGGTCGGTGGCGGCGGCGCGCGCGGTCGAGGCCGACAGCCAGGGGGCTTCGGTGACGGTGAGGTCGCTGATCCCGGCGGCGGCCAGGGTGTCGAGATATCCGGCGAGGCGTTCCCGGGTGCCGTGGAAGGCGCTGGTGGCCGCGTCGCCGGAAAGCCGTGGCGCGGCCAGGATTCCGAAGCGCCGATGGCCTAGTTCCACTAAATGGCGGGCGGCCAACGAGGCGCCGCCGCGGTCGTCGCAGCCGACCCGGGCCGTTTCCGGCAGCGGCGGCTGGTCGATGACCACCAGCGGCAAACCCCGTGCCCGCACGGCTTCCAGCGCGGGAGTTCCGTCGGCGAGGGAGTACGCCACGGCGATATCCGCTTGCGCGGCCAGTACTCGCGACGCCGGCGGGCCCTCCTGGGCTTCTCGGCCGGGCAACAGCAGCAGCGCGTTTCCGGTGGGCTCCACGGTTTTCGCGAGCGCGTCCAGGGTGATCGACAGCGCGGGGTCGGAAAAGGCCGCCGACAGCGACGAATCGAGCAGGAAAGCGATCGCGCCGGTGCGGCTCGTGGCGAGGCTGCGGGCGGTCGGGTCCGGGCCGGGGTAACCGAGTTCACCCGCCGCGCGCAGAATCTGCTCCCGCAACTGCGCCGACAGCTGGTCAGGCCGGTTGTAGGCGTTGGACACAGTGGCGCGCGACACCCCGACCGCCTCCGCGACGTCGTCCAGCGTCGGGCGGCGGCGACGGCTGCTGGTCATCGGCGGAGCATAGAGGAAAGCCTTGCCGCGCACCGGGTTCCGCCCGGCAACCCGGCTCGACCAGCGCAAACGCCGCAAGCGAGCGATCCGGCGGCAAACCCGGCGAGCGGCCCGCCCCGCGCACCGCCGCGCGCGCGACCGGCCTACTCTCGTACCGTGAGCTCGGAACCTGTGACGAAACCCGCCCCGAACCGCGGCCGCAAGACGAGCGTGCTCCCGCTGCTTTCGGTCGGAGTCGTGCTCGGCGCGGTCGTCGCGGTCGGGCTCGTCGCGCTCACCGGCGGCGCGGGCTACGTCATCGCCGGGCTGCCGGACCCCGGGCTCGTCACGCGGTACGGCGTCACGGTGGTCCGCGTCCTCGCCGAAGCCTCGTCGGTCGTGTGCGTCGGCGCGCTGCTGCTGGCCGCTTTCCTCGTGCCGCCCCAGAAATCCGGCACGCTCGCGCCCGAGGGGTACGCCGCGGTCCGCACCGCGGGGATCGCCGCGTGGGTGTGGTTCGCGGCCTCGATCCTGTCCGTCGCCTTCACCGCCGCGGACAGCGCGGGCAAGCCGTTCGGCGACGTCCTGTCCCCGGACACCCTGCTGAGCCTCATCGGCGCGATCGAACAGCCCAAGGCGTGGCTCTGGACGGCGCTGATCGCGCTCCTGCTCGCCCTCGGCTGCCGTCTGGTGCTCAGCTGGGGCTGGACGGCGGTGCTGTTCTTCCTGTCCGTCGCCGGGCTCGTGCCGGTAGCGGTCACCGGGCACTCGGCCAGCGGCGGCTCGCACGACCTGGCCACCAACAGCCTGCTGTTCCACCTCGTCGCGGCCGCGCTGTGGGTCGGCGGCCTGCTGGCCGTGCTCGCGCTCGGCTGGCGGCGCGGCAAGAATCTCAGCCTCGCCGCGCAGCGGTTCTCCAAGCTCGCCCTGGTCTGCTGGATCGTGATGGCGGTGTCCGGCATCGTCAACGCACTGGTCCGGATCAACCTTGCCGACCTGTTCACCACCGACTACGGCCTGCTCGTGGTCGCCAAGATCGTCGCCTTGCTGCTGCTCGGCGTCTTCGGCCAGCAGCAGCGCAGCCGGGGTGTCGCGAACCTCGTCGACGGCAAGGGCGGCAGCCAGCTGCTGCGGCTCGCCGCCGTCGAGGTGCTGATCATGTTCGTCACCATCGGCATCGCCTCCGGCCTCGCCCGCACGCCGCCGCCGGCGGACGCGGTCACCCAGCCGGGCACCGTCGAACTCCTCATCGGCTACGAGCTCCAGGGCCCGCCGACGTTCTGGCGGCTGCTCACCGACTGGCGGTTCGACCTCGTCTACGGCACCCTCGCGATCGTTCTCGCCGGCCTCTACCTCGCCGGCGTGCGGCGGCTGCGCAAGCGCGGCGACGCGTGGCCGGTCGGCCGGACCGTCGCGTGGCTCGCCGGCTGCGTGGTGGTCCTGCTGGCGACGTCCTCGGGCATCGGCCGGTACGCGCCCGCGATGTTCAGCGTGCACATGGGCACCCACATGCTGATGTCGATGGTCGCGCCGGTGCTGCTGGTGCTGGGCGGCCCGGTGACGCTCGCCCTGCGCGCGCTCCCGCCGGCCGGCCGCGAAGCCCCTCCGGGACCGCGCGAATGGCTGCTGGCCGCCGTGCATTCGCCGGTGTCGCGGTTCCTGACGAACCCGATCGTCGCGCTGCTGCTGTTCGTCGGCTCGTTCTACGGGCTGTACTTCTCCGGCCTTTTCGACGCCGCGCTCAACTACCACTGGGCGCACCTGGCGATGAACGCGCACTTCCTGCTCGTCGGCTACGTCTTCTACTGGCCGGTGATCGGCGTCGACCCCGCGCCGCGCCGGCTGCCGCCGGTCGGCAAGCTCGGGATGATGTTCGGGGCCATGCCGTTCCACGCCTTCTTCGGCGTGATCCTGATGAACATGCAGACCGTGATCGGCCGGGAGTTCTACACGTCGCTGAAGCTGCCGTGGGTCGGCGACCTGCTGACCGACCAGCGGCTCGGCGGCGGCATCGCGTGGGCCTCGGGCGAGGTGCCGGTGCTGCTCGTGCTGATCGCGCTGCTGGTGCAGTGGGCGCGCCAGGACGAGCGCGAGGCGAAGCGGCGCGACCGGCGCGAGGAGACCACCGGCGGCGAGGAACTGGCCGCCTACAACGCGATGCTGAAGAACCTCGCCGAGGGCAAACGGGCCGAATGACCCCGCCGGGATGATGTCGCCGGAGTGACCTCGACTTGACCCTCGGTAGCGCGGTGGTGACCGCCGTCAGGCCGCCGGAGGAGCCACTCTACGATCGACGGCATGGCCGAGTTCATCTACACCATGAAGAAGGTGCGCAAGACCGTCGGGGACAAGGTGATCCTCGACGACGTGAGCACCGCGTTCTACCCCGGAGCCAAGATCGGCGTCGTGGGCCCGAACGGCGCCGGCAAGTCGACCGTTCTCAAGATCATGGCGGGGATCGAGCAGGCCAGCAACGGCGAGGCTTTCCTGCAGCCGGGCGCGTCGGTCGGCATCCTCATGCAGGAGCCGGAGCTGAACGAGGAGAAGACCGTCCGGCAGAACGTCGAGGAGGGGCTCGGCGAGACCAAGCAGAAGCTCGATCGCTACAACGAGATCGCCGAGCAGATGGCGACCGACTACAGCGACGCGCTGATGGAGGAGATGGGCCGGCTCCAGGAGGAGCTGGACCACGCCGACGCCTGGGAGCTCGACTCGACCGTCGAGCAGGCCATGGACGCGCTGCGCTGCCCGCCGCCGGACGAGCCGGTCACCCACCTCTCCGGCGGCGAGCGCCGCCGGGTCGCGCTGTGCAAGCTGCTGCTGTCCGCGCCCGATCTGCTGCTGCTCGACGAGCCCACCAACCACCTGGACGCCGAAAGCGTGCTGTGGCTGGAGCAGTTCCTGGCCACCTACAAGGGCGCCGTCCTGGCGGTCACCCACGACCGGTACTTCCTGGACAACGTCGCCGAATGGATCATGGAGCTCGACCGCGGCCGCGTCGTCGGCTACGAGGGCAACTACTCCACCTACCTGGAGAAGAAGCGCGAGCGGCTCGAGGTACAGGGCAAGAAGGACGCCAAGCTCGCCAAGCGGCTCAAGAGCGAGCTGGAATGGGTGCGGTCCAACGCCAAGGCGCGCCAGACCAAGTCCCGTTCGCGGCTCGACCGCTACGAGGAGATGGCCGCGGAGGCGGACAAGCACCGCAAGCTCGACTTCGAGGAGATCCAGATCCCGCCGGGCCCGCGTCTGGGCAGCGTCGTGGTCGAGGTCGAGAAGCTGCGCAAGGGCTTCGACGACCGGGTGCTGATCGACGGGCTCTCGTTCGACCTGCCGCGCAACGGCATCGTCGGCGTGATCGGCCCGAACGGCGTCGGCAAGACGACGCTGTTCAAGACCATCGTCGGGCTCGAGGAGCCGGACGGCGGCTCGGTCAAGATCGGCGAGACGGTCAAACTGTCCTATGTGGACCAGAGCCGCGGCGGGATCGACCCGAAGAAGACCGTGTGGGAGGTCGTGTCCGACAAGCTCGACTACATCCACGTCGGGCAGACCGAAATGCCCTCGCGCGCTTACGTGAGCGCGTTCGGCTTCAAGGGCCCGGACCAGCAGAAGCCGGCCGGCGTGCTGTCCGGCGGCGAGCGCAACCGGCTCAACCTCGCGCTGACGCTCAAAGAGGGCGGGAACCTGATCCTGCTGGACGAGCCGACGAACGACCTGGACGTCGAAACGCTGGGCTCGCTGGAGAACGCGCTCGAGCAGTTCCCCGGCTGCGCCGTCGTGATCTCCCACGACCGGTGGTTCCTCGACCGGGTCGCGACGCACATCCTCGCCTGGGAAGGCACCGACGAGGACCCGGCGAAGTGGTTCTGGTTCGAGGGCAACTTCGAGGGTTACGAGAAGAACAAGGTCGAGCGCCTCGGCGCCGAAGCGGCGCGTCCGCACCGGGTCACCCACCGCAAGCTGAAGCGCGACTGACCGGCGCGGGGGTCCCGAGTGGAAACCAGCAGGCACAACCGGCCCAGCCCGTCCGCGACCGCGGACGGGCGGCCCGCCGTTGCCGGTGGCGGGACCCTCGCCGACCTCGGCCGGCTCCTCGACCGGGCGGACTCGCTGCGGTTCCGGGCCCCTGAGCTGTCCCTGGTCCTCGGCGAACGCTCGGCCGCGCTCGCGGAGGCCGCGGGCGCGGACGGGCACTGGATCCGGGCGGAAGCGCTCGTGGTGTCCGCTCGCGTGCGGACCGGCGCGCGGACGTCCACCGTCGGCCGCGCGGTCGCGGCTCTGCGCGCGGCCGAACACGCCGGGTACTCCACCACGGCGGCGCGGCTGCGCGTCGATCTCGCGGTGTGCGCGCGCAGTCTCGGCGTTCCGCTGATGGGGCTGGCCGCGCTGCGGCCGGTGCTGTCGGAGGACGTGCCGCCGTCGCTGCGCGCGGAAGCGCTGTGCCACCTCGTCGGGTGCCTCGCCCAGTTCGGCCGGAAGGCGGAGCTGGACCGGGTGCTCGTCGAGGCGGACCGGCTGCTGGTGGCCGACGATTCCCTCGACGCGGACGACCGGCTGCTGATGCGGGCGTTGCTGCGCAACGGAACCGCGGCCCACCGGCGCCGGCACGGCGATCTCACCGCGGCCGCGGACGCCGCCCGGACCGGGCTCGGGTTCCTGGAGAAGATGGACCGTCCCGGCGACGACGGCGGTCTCGTCCGCATCCGGCTCGTGCTGCAGCTGGTGAGCACGCTGCTCGACCGCGGCGACGCCGACATGGCTTACGACATCGCCGAACCCATGCTGCGCGAACCGGTCCGCGCCGCCGGGGTCGCGCCCGCGGCGTGGCTGCGGCTGGCGGTCGCGACGCGCATCCACCTGCCCGCCGGAGCCGGCGACGCCGCCGCCGAGTTGGTGGGGGAGGCCGTCGCGGCCACCGACCGGCACGGGCTCGCGGCGGTCACCGCGCGGCTGTGGCTGGAGCTGGCCCAGATCGAGGAACGGTTCGGCAGCGCGGAAGAGGCCATCGGGTGCCTGCACCGCGCGCGGGCCGCGGAACACGTGCACACGCGGGCCCGGCGCCAGGCGTGCGGGCTGATCGCGGGCGAGCTGGGCGGGGACGCGGTGGCGTCGATGGACCTCGACGACGTCCTCGCCGCGTCCGCTCCGCGCGACGGACGCCCGGTGTCGATGGAGGTCGAGCCGAGGGTCGCGGCCGAGGAGACCTCGGTGATGCCGGCGATCCGGGACCTCCCGGACGAGCGGCCGGATCCGGTCGCGGCTCCGCTGCCGGTCGTTCCGGCGCAGGTCGAGGTGCCCGCTGAGCCGGTTTCGGCGTCGGCGTGGGCCGAGGCGGCGGAGAAGAAGCCTGCCTGGTCGTTCCGGCGGGCCGCGGCGGAGGCGGAGGCGGAGCAGACCTCGGTGCTACCGGCGATCCGGGAAGCGGCGGAGGAAGCACCGCAGACGGGCGGGCGGCGACGGGCTGAGGACCGCAAGTCGCCGGTGTTGCCGGGCTGGGCGCGGCCGTTCGGGCGGAAGGGCGCCGAAGCGCCTTCGCCGCGGAAACGGGCGGCTGAGGAGCCGGTCGGCCGGGCGGAGGCGCCGCGGGCGGGAGTGGCGTCGGGCCGGGAGGCGCAGGTCGCCCAGAGCGCGACGGAGCGGCGGGAAGACGCGGCTGGCACCCGGGCCGCGGAGGACGCGTCGGTTCGGCGGTCTGACGTGCCGCAGGAAGCGAAGAGCGCGCCCGTGCAGCGGCGGGACGCGGCTGTGTCGCGGGCCGCCGAAGCCGTGCAGGCTGTGGAGAAGCCGCAGACGACTCGGGCTGCCGAGGACAAACCGCGAGCGACCCGGCGGGCGGTCGAGGACGCGCCCGTGCGCCGGGAAGAGACGGCACGATGGGAAGAGCCGCCGGTGCGGGCGGCTGACGAAACGAAAACGCCGTGGGCGAGGGAGGAAACCCCTCGTCGCGCGGTGGAAGAAGCCCCGGCCGGGGAGGCTCCGAAGGAGGAGCCGAGGTTCTCGCTGCGGATGCCGGATCTGTCGGACATCCTGCCGGAGCTGCCGCTCGCCCCGGCTCCCGCGGACGAGCCCGCCGCGCCGCTGTGGGAAAGCGCCGAATGGGCGCGGGAGGAAGCGGCCCGCCGCGACGTGCGCGGACGCAAGACCCGGCACGACGCCGAACACGGATCGGTCGCCGCGAAGTCCGTGCTGGACCGGCTGGGCATCACCGCGACCGGCGGCGGCGGGGGACGGCGCCGGGCCGACGAGCCCGGGCGGTCCGAATCCGCCGCGGCGGATTCGGAAAGCACACCGGAGCTGGCCCCCGCGCCGCGGCCGGAGGAACCGGAGCCGGCCGAGGAGCCGTGGCTGCCGCGGCTGCGGATGCCGCCCGCGCTGGACCCGCTGTCCGACATCGACGAGTGGAGCCCCTCGCAGCAGCCGTTCCCGGAGAGCTACGCACGGGCCATCGCGGAGGACGAACCGCCGCCGGACGCCGGTCTCGCCGAACTGCTCGCCCGCGCCCTCGCCGAGCACCAGGCGGGCACCGCGAGCGCGGCCGCGCTGGTGAAACGCCTCGGCCCGAACGACGAACCGAAGCCGATCAACGGCCGCGCGACCGCGGACCGCCGCCACAACAACGGCGACTGACGTCCGCGCCGGAATTCGTTGCGGCGCAGCGGATTCGGCTCGTCGGCTCGGCTGATTCCCCGGCGGGACAAGGGATTGCGCCCAGAAACGCTGGTGCGCTTCGGCCGTCGAGCCTCGCTCCCGGTGCGCGGCCGCCAATCCGCGCACACAGAATCGCGGGAGCTTTGACCGCGCGGGTTTCGCGGCGGTGCCGTGGAGTACGCGGCCAGTTCGCCCGGGTTCGCGAAATCCCGATCGCCCGCCGCGTTTTCGCGCTGAGCCAAGCGGTTTTCCCGGCACCGGCATAGCGCGCCGAGATCATGCCGTACCAGCCGCCCTGCGAGCACCCCGCGGCTGCCCTCTCCGGGAAGCCCGGCTGCCCGCCCCGCCCCTTCTTCGCAACGGAAGAATTAGCCCGTCCGGGTGGGAATTCTCGCAGGGGAGGGACGCAACCTTTTCCGTTCTCGCCGCGGGCGTTACCGAAGCTGAACCGATCCCGAAGCAGTCGCCGGGCCCGCGAAACCCGCGCTCCCGCCTCGTGCCAAGCCTTTTGCCGGAAGCCGCCCCGGCCGAACCCGCCGGTAGCTGAACCGATCCCGCGCGACCGCCCCGCCGGGGACCCCGGAAACGAACCTTAAGTCTTTCCCCGCCGCGCACAGGGCGCCTCGGGGGCGGATTAGGGTGAAGGAAGTCCGGCACGTTGTGGTGACGGACGCATCTCGGTCTCGCACACTGGAGAGTTGCTCAATGAGCTCGACGGGAGTCTCGTCCCCGCCCGATGTCGGCACCGAAGCCGGCGCCGCCCGCCGCACAACCAGCCCGGAACAGATCCGGGACGAGCTGATCGACACCGCCGCGGCGCAGGCGCCGGAAATCGCGGACCTGATCCGCTTGTACTACCGGCACATCCCGGCCGACGAGATCGTCGGCGACGAACCCGCCGCGCTCGTCGGCGCGGTGCGTTCGCACCTGCAGCTGGCGAAGCAGCGCATGCCCGGGCACCCGGCGGTCCGGCTGCTGAACCCGACCACCGCCGAGGACGGCTGGACGCGCGACGCGACCGTCGTGCAGGTCGTCACCGACGACATGCCCTACCTCGTGGACAGCGTCACCGCGGAGTTCGCCCGCGACGGCGTGCAGGTGCAGCGCATCGTGCACCCGATCGTGGTGGTGAGCCGCGGCCTGACCGGCGAGCTGGAGGGCCTGCACCTCGACGCCGACCCGGCCGATCCGCCGGCCGGCGCGTCCGCGGAATCGTGGATGCTGGTGGAGATCGACCTCGTCACCGACCCGCAGCGGGCGCGCGAGCTGGACAACCGGCTGACGTCGGTGCTCGGCGACGTGCGCGAGGTCGTCGAGGACGCCGAGAAAATGGCGCAGACCGCCTGCTCGCTCGCGGAAACGCTGGAGCAGCACCCGCCGAAGCTGCCGGGCGACGAGGTCGTCGAGGGCGCGCGCCTGCTGCGCTGGCTCGCCGACGGCCACTTCACCTTCCTCGGCTACCGCAAGTACGAACTGGTCGCCGTCCCCCGGCCGGACAGCGACGAGCCCGCTTTGCGCGCGGTTCTCGCGTCCGGGCTGGGCGTGCTGCGCCAGGACAGCCTCGCCGCGCGCAGCCTCACCGCGGGGCCGGACAGCTCGGTCGACGCGCTCGCGCCGTCGCTGCTCGTGCTCACCCAGGCCAGCGCGCCGAGCACGGTCCACCGCCCGGTTTACCCGTACTACGTCGGCGTGAAGACGTTCGACGAGCACGGCAAGGTCACCGGCGAGCACCGGTTCCTCGGCATGTTCACCACCACCGCGCTGCACGAGAACGTGCTCGACATCCCGGTCGTCGGCCAGCGCGTGCGCGAGGTGATCCACCGCGCCGGGTTCCCGATGGAATCGTTCTCCGGCCAGCGGATGCTGGAGGTCCTGCAGAACTGGCCGCGCGCGGACCTGTTCTCCGCGGACACCGATTCGCTCTTCTACACCACCACCGGCGCGATCACGCTGTCCGACCGCCGCCGGCTGCGGCTGTTCCTGCGCCGCGACCCGTACGGCCGCTTCTACTCCTGCCTGGTCTACCTCCCGCGCGACCGCTACACCACGCGCTCGCGGCTGGCGATGCAGGAAGTGCTGCTGGAAGAACTCGAAGGCACGCAGCTGGAGTACAGCGCGCGCGTCGGCGAGACGCTGCTGGCGCAGGTGCACTTCATGGTGCACACCGATCCGACGAACGCCCTCGAACCGGACACGCTGCGGATCCAGGAACGGCTCAACACCGTCGTGCGCAGCTGGGACGACCGGCTGGTCGAGGCGATCATCGCCGAGCGCCGCGAACGCGTCGGCGACGGCAGCCCGACCGGCATGACGGGCGAGGAGTCGGCGGTCGACCGGGGGCAGCGCTTCGGCGCGGTGTTCCCCGAGGCGTACAAGGAAGATTTCACCGCCGAGGACGCACTGGCCGACCTGGCCAAGCTCGACACCCTCTCGGACGAGGGCGACCTCGCGCTGTCGTTCTATCTGCCCGCGGACGCCGAACCCGGCGAGCGGCGGTTCAAGCTCTACCTGCGCGGCGAGGGCGTGACCCTGTCCAAGGTGCTGCCGGTGCTGCAGGCGATGGGCGTCGAGGTGGTGGACGAGCGGCCGTACGAGCTGTTCCGCGAGGACGGCGGGGCCAGCTGGATCTACGACTTCGGCCTGCGCGTGGACAAGAAGGGCCTCGAAGAAGCCGACGAGGCGGCCGCGGTCGAGGTGCGCGAGCGCTTCCAGGACGCCTTCCACGCCGCGTGGCGCGGCGACGCCGAGGTCGACGGCCTCAACGGCCTCGTCCTGCGCGGCGGGCTCACCTGGCGCCAGGCCGCGGTGCTGCGGGCCTACTCCCGCTACCTGCAGCAGGCGCGCAGCCCGTTTTCCCAGGCCTACATCCAGAACACGGTCGTCAAGCACACCGAGGTCGCGACGAAACTGGTGCGGCTCTTCGAAACCCGCTGCGATCCGCAACTGTCCGATGTGGACCGGAAGACGCACGCGGAATCGCTGACGGCCGAGATCTCCTCGATGGTCGACGAGGTCACCAGCCTCGACGAGGACCGGATCCTGCGCCGGCTGCTCGCGGTCATCAACGCGACGCTGCGCACGAACTACCACGTGCGCGACGCCGACGGGAGCCCGCGGCCGTACCTGGCGCTCAAGCTCGACCCGAGCGGCGTGCCGGAACTGCCCGAGCCGCACCCGAAGTACGAGATCTTCGTGTACTCGCCCCGGGTGGAGGGCGTGCACCTGCGGTTCGGCGAGGTGGCCCGCGGCGGCCTGCGCTGGTCGGACCGGCGCGAGGACTTCCGCACCGAGATCCTGGGCCTGGTCAAGGCGCAGGCGGTGAAGAACGCGGTGATCGTGCCCGTCGGCGCGAAGGGCGGCTTCGTGGTGAAGCGCCCGCCTGCCCCGACCGGCGACGCCGGGGTCGACCGCGACGCCCAGCTCACCGAGGGCATCGCCTGCTACCGGATGTTCATCTCCGGCCTGCTGGACCTCACCGACAACCGCGTCGAGGGCGAGACCGTGCCCGCGCCGAACGTGGTGCGCCACGACGCCGACGACAGCTACCTGGTCGTCGCGGCGGACAAGGGCACCGCGAAATTCTCCGACATCGCCAACGAAGTCTCGGCGCAGTACGGCTTCTGGCTCGGCGACGCGTTCGCCTCCGGCGGTTCGGTCGGCTACGACCACAAGGCCATGGGCATCACCGCCAAGGGCGCGTGGGAGAGCGTGAAGCGGCACTTCCGCGAACTGGGCAAGGACACCCAGACCGAGGACTTCACCGTCGTCGGCATCGGCGACATGATGGGCGACGTCTTCGGCAACGGGATGCTGCTGTCCGAGCACATCCGGCTGGTCGCGGCGTTCAACCACATGCACATTTTCCTGGACCCGAACCCGGACGCCGCGTCGTCGTACGCGGAGCGGCGGCGGCTGTTCGATCTCCCGCGCAGCTCGTGGGACGACTACGACCGCTCGCTGATCAGCGAGGGCGGCGGGATCTACCCGCGTTCGGCCAAGACCGTGCCGATCACCCCGCAGGTCCGCGAGGCGCTCGGGCTCGACGAGAGCGTCACGAAGCTCGCGCCGATGGACCTGATCCAGGCGATCCTGCTGGCCCCGGTCGAACTGCTGTGGAACGGCGGCATCGGCACCTACGTCAAGGCCGAGAGCGAAAGCCAGGCCGCGGCGGGCGACAAGGCCAACGACGCGATCCGCGTCAACGGCAACCAGCTGCGCGTGCAGGTCGTCGGCGAGGGCGGCAACCTGGGCCTGACCCAGCTCGGCCGGATCGAATTCGCCCGGGGCGGCGGCAAGATCAACACCGACGCGCTCGACAACTCGGCCGGCGTCGACTGCTCCGACCACGAGGTCAACATCAAGATCCTGCTCGACCACCTGGTGGCGAGCGGCGAACTGGAGCACGCGCGGCGGAACGAACTGCTCGGCGAGATGACCGACGAGGTCGGCTCGCTCGTGCTCGCGGACAACTACCGGCAGAACGCGGTGCTCGGCGTCAGCCGGGCGCACGCCGGGCCGATGGTGTCGGTGCACGCGAGGCAGGTGTCCGCGCTGGTCGCGAAGGGCGCGTTCGACCGCAAGCTGGAGGCGCTGCCGACCCCGTCGCAGTTCCGCGCGCTGGAGAAGGCGGGCGAGGGCCTGACCTCGCCGGAGCTGGCGACGCTGCTCGCGCACGTGAAGCTCGACCTCAAGGACGAGCTGCTCGCCTCCGACCTGCCCGAATCCGAGGTGTTCACCCGCAGGCTGCCGGAGTACTTCCCGGCCCCGCTGCGCGAACCCTTCGCCGCGGCGATCTCCCAGCACCCGCTGCGCCGCCAGATCATCACCACGCTGATCACCAACGAGCTGGTCGACGGCGGCGGCATCTCGTTCGTCTACCGGCTGATGGAGGAGATGAACGCGACCGCCACCGACGCGGTGCGCGCGTACGCGGTGGTCACGCACGTCTACGACCTGCCGAAGCTGTGGGCCGAGATCGACGCGCTGGACAACGTGGTGCCGACCGCGATCGCGGACCGGATGGTGCTGGAGACGCGGCGGCTGCTCGACCGGGCCGCGCGCTGGTTCCTCACCAACCGCCCGCAGCCGCTCGCGCCGCTGGCCGAGATCAACCGGTTCGGCCCGGTGCTCGCGGAACTCGGCCCGAAGCTGGGAGAACTGCTGCGCGGGCGCGAACTGGAGTCGGTGGAACAGGACGCGGCCGGGATGGTCGAGGAGGGCGTGCCCGCCGGTCTCGCCCGCCGGGTGGCGCTGCTGCTGCACAGCTACGGCCTGCTCGACGTGGTCGAGGTGGCGGAGCTGGCCGAGCAGCAGGTCGGGCTCGACGCGACGCACACCCCGGCCGACACCGCCGAGCTGTACTACGCGCTGTCGGACCATCTGGACATCGACAAGATGCTCACCGAGATCAGCGCGCTGGAACGCGGCAACCGCTGGCACGCCCTCGCCCGGCTCTCGCTGCGCGACGACGTGTACGGTTCCCTGCGCGCGATCGCGCTCGACGCACTGCGGCACAGCGACCAGGACCTGTCCGTCGACGAGCAGATCGAGCAATGGGAGAAAGCCAACGCGTCGCGGCTTTCGCGGGCGCGCGTGGCGCTGGACGAGATCACCCGTTCCGGGCGGCTCGACCTCGCGACGCTGTCCGTGGCCGCGCGCCAGATCCGGAGCACGGTGCGGTGACAGTTGTTTCCCACGTCCAGCCGCGATGGTCGGACATGGACGTGTACGGGCACGTCAACCACGCGAACGTGGTGACGCTGCTCGAGGAGGCCCGGGTGCCGGTGCTGTTCGGCGCCGCCGAACGCGCCGGGCTCACCGAGCTGCCGAAGGGCATCGTGGTCGTGAAGCTCGGCGTGCACTACCGCGCGCCGATCGTCGCGGTGCCTGACCGGCCGGTGCGCGTGGAGATCACGCTCACCGAGCTGAAGGCCTCCACGATGACGCTCGGCTATGTGGTGCGCACCGGCCCGGACGAGTCCGACCGGGTCGCGGTCACCGCGGAGACCGTGCTGGCCCCGTACGACACGGTGAATCTCCGGCCGCGCCGCTTCAGCGACGAGGAGTCGGAACTGGTCAAGCGGGTGCTGGCCGATGCCTGAGCTGCGGATCCCCGATCCGGACGACCGGGAGACGCTCAGCGCGTTCGTCGCCCGCGCGGTGCGGCTGGACGGCACGACCGCCGTCCGGCTGCGCCGCCGGGGCGACGACGTCGTCGAGGCGTGGACGGCCACGCCGTTCGAAGTCCTCGCCACCCGCGCGGTGGCGGGGACGGTGACCCCGGCGGACATCACGGTGTCGGGCAACGAACTGCTCGCGGCGCTCGCCGTCGCGGGCGGCGAGGTGATGGACCCGGGCCCGGCGCGCGATCTGCTGTGGCACGCCGAGCTTCCGGTGTCCGACCGGTGGCGGATGGTCGACGAGCTTCCGGTCGGCGTGGTGTCGGAACTCGCCGACCGCGGCGTCGCCCTGGCCCGCGACAACGCCGGGCCGCACGGCACGCCGCCTGCCTCGCTGATGGACCAGGCGGTGCTCACCGTCACCGGGGCGGACCTCGAGGTCAAGGTCCAGATGCGGTGCCTGTTCGCGTTGTCCGGCATGGGTTTGTTCGATTCGTCGATCGACGGCGATGTGGTCCGCGTGACCGCCACCGATTCGTGGCTGCGTCTCGACGCCCGCTACGGCGCGGTGCTGAAGCGGCGCCAGGCGTTGCTGCCGCTGCTGTTCTGACGGTTTTGCTGGCGGGAGCCGGTCCGCGGTGTCATCGTGGACGGCATGAGCGAACCCGACGGCGACCCGACCGCGGACTTCCTCGCCGAGGTCCGGGCCGAGGAGACGCCGTGGCGCACCGACCGCGCTGAGCCGTCCGCGGACGCGGCCGGGGAGCCCGCGCCGGAAGCCGGACCGGGCCGGGCCCGGTCGGTGGTGCGCGCGGTGGGCGAGGCCGCGCCGTACGTGCAGGCGGGCTTGTTCGCCGCGTGGGTTGCCACGTCGATCGCGGATTCCGCGGACGGCGGGACGGGCGACTTCGGAGGCCAGCCGGGCTGATCTCGGAGAGCGGGCGGGAACGCTGGCGCGTTTGCGGACACGGTCAGGGGCCCCGCTCTCGAACCCGGCCGTCCGCCTCGGGCGGGTGAGTCCCCGCGGTCTGTCCAAATAGGACACTCCGCGGCGCGGACCGCCATGTCGGCGGCGGATTCCGCGGAAAGACGCGGCCGTACGGGCGAGTTCGGCGGCGGCCGGACGGGTCGAACCCGGCTGCGGGGTTGTCTTAGCGGGTACAGTCAGAGTCCGGTCCAGCTGCCGGATGCCCGATCCGGTGCGACCCCGATCATCGCGACCGCCGGCCTTCGCGCGATTCGACGACCCCGGTGCGCCTCTGCGCGAAGCGGAAGCGGCGGCGGAAGAGGAGACCCATGCTCCTGTCCGGTCCGGAACGCCCGATGTCCCTGCCCACCGCTGACGATCCGCAGGTGCTGCGGCAGGCGCTGGCCGCGTACGTGCGCGAGGTCGCCGCCGCGGTCGGGGTGTCGGTGGAGTGCACGTCGTGCGAGGTCACCGACACGATCACCGCGTATGTCGCGCTGAGCGGCCGGTCCCCGCGTTTCCCCGGCCGGGATCTGATGCTGCTGTGGACCATGCGGCAAGGCTGGTCGGTGGCGGTGGAGACGACGCCGGCCGAATCCCCGCAGGCGGTGGCCCAGCTGGGCGGCGACGTGACGCCCGCGCCGGAGCGGGTGCGGAAGTTCGTCGCGGAGGTGCTGCGCTCGGCCGAGGCGGCCGCGGCTCCGGGACCGGTGCTCGCGGTGTCCAGCCGCGGCGACCTGGGGACCCGGGTCGAGGGTCGGGTGCGCAGGGCCTTTTGGGTGTCAGGGGGGCGTTAGCTTGGGGGCGAGCCGCGAGGGGCGGGGGCCGCGCCCGTGGGTGGCCCCGCCGTACGTATAGAACATCCAGATCAGCCGGGCGGAGATGTCGAGCTGGCCGCGGCCGACGCCGTGCCGGGCCCCGGTCGGGTCGGCGTGGTGCGAGTTGTGCCAGGACTCGCCGAAGGACGCGATCGCCAGCGGCCAGAAGTTCGCCGAACGGTCGCGCGATTCGAACGGGCGCTCGCCGATCAGGTGGCACAGCGAGTTGACCGACCAGGTCACGTGGTGCAGCGCGGCGACCCGGACCAGCCCGGCCCAGAAGAACGCGGTCAGCGCGCCCCACCAGGTCATCGTGATCAGCCCTCCCAGCAGCGCGGGCAGCAGCAGCGTCGCGACGGTCAGCACCGGGAAGAGCCGGTCGATCGTCCGCAGGTCGGTGTCGTCGAGCAGGTCCGGGGCGAACCGGCGCGGGTTGGTCCGGTCGCGGCCGAACAGCCAGCCCATGTGCGCGTGCCAGAAGCCCTTCGCGAGCGCGGCGGGCGACGTGCCGAAGCGCCACGGCGAATGCGGGTCGCCGTCGCGGTCGGAGTACGCGTGGTGGCGGCGGTGGTCGGCGACCCAGTCGATCACCGGTCCCTGCATGGCCATGCTGCCCGCGACGGCGAGCGCGATCCGCAGCCCGCGGCGGGCGCGGAACGCGCCGTGGGTGAAGTACCGGTGGAAACCGACGGTGATGCCGAGGCCGCTGACGCAGTAGAACGCGGCGGCGAGGCCGACGTCCAGCCAGCTCAGCCCCCAGCCCCAGGCCAGCGGCACCGCCGCGGCGACCGCGAGGAGGGGGACGACGGCGAAGAGCTTCACCAGGAATGCCTCGGTGCCGGATTTGCTGCCGGCGAGCATGGGCTGGGGCGACTTCGGGGGACGCTGGACGGTGCTCTGGGTGTCGATCGGTAACGCTCCTACTCGAGCTGGTCCGGCCGCCGCGCTCTGCGGGGGCCGAGGCCGGTGCCGCGGCGGGCGCCGGGCGGAAGGGGAGCCGCTGGGGCGATGCGCCGTGCGTGCGAACTGACCAGGCAGGGGAGGGCCTCAGGGCCAGTCGCGACCTGCCCTGGTCAACGGGTGATCCCGCGTCCGGGTTCCCGGGAAGCGGAAGATCTTGTGCGGCCGGGAAAACTCACGGCGCACCAGGGGGATGCCGACCGGAGTCGGCCGCCGCGGGCGGAAAAGTCCGCCGCGACGCGAGTCCCCTGGTGCGGAAAACCTTCCGCACCAGGGGAAACACCGGTGAAACTCAGATGGCGCGGACGCCGGTGGCCTGCGGGCCCTTCTGGCCCTGGCCGACCTCGAACTCCACGCGCGCGTTCTCCTCAAGGCTGCGGAACCCGTTGCCCTGGATCTCCGAGTAGTGCACGAAGACGTCGGCGCTGCCGTCGTCCGGGCTGATGAACCCGAAGCCCTTTTCGGCGTTGAACCACTTCACGGTGCCTTGCGTCATAAAAACGATCTCCATCGGATCAACATCAGATGCCACCTCGGCATCCGGGCCGGCAACCGACGGTGTGCCTTCCGAAAAGAGAAACACCACGCCCGCTACATCTTGCGAGCGTAGCTGCGGGACGTACCCACCGCACGAACACAAAACACGACCTCGTTCAGTAAACCACGCCGCGGCCGGTCCCACCAGAGCCGGAGTCCAGGAAGTCCATTGTGGACGCCGCGGCGCGCGCGACGAGGACGGCGTGCGGGCGGGCCGGGGGCGGGGAGTAGCGTCAGCGGCGTCGAGAAGTCTCATCGTGCGCCGGCGTTCGAGCCGGCGTCGTCCCCGGCGGGTCCGCCTCCCCGCGGCGCCGCCGGTGGCCCCTTCCACCTCGACGAGGAGCGACATGCGCTCGGAACGACGTCCGCTGTCCGCCGAAACCAGTGAATTCGCCCGCGCCCGGGTCTCCGCCGAACAAGACCTGCGCGTCCAGCAGGAGCACGCCGCCCGCACCGTCGCCGGGCACGCGCACGACGTGGACGACCTGCGCGGTCTGCTCGACATGCTCGGCCTGGAGGCGAGCGCGCGCGTCTGACCCGCTCCCGTTCGGCGGTCTGGCCTGGGTGTTCAACGCGCAGGTCGGGCCGTCGTGCCTGTGGGGACGCGGGTTTCCGCTGAACGAGTCTTGTGCGCGTTTGGCAAGTGCACGCCGCTCGGAAGGTCGTTGGGCCTGCGCATGACGTGGACGCCCGCGCCTGATCTGCCCGGGCTTGTCGTCGGCCTCGCTTACCCGAGCCAGGCGGCCGAGTCCGGTGCCAGCCTGCGGTCGACGAACGGGCTAGCCGGAGTGTTCACTGCGCAGGTCAGGCCGCCGCGCCCACGGCGGAACGCGGGTCTCCGCTGAACCAGACTTGCGCGCGTTTGGCAGGCGCACGCCGCTCGGAAGGTCGCCGGGCCTGCCCACGCCGTGAACGCCCGCGCCTGACTAGCCCGGGCCGGTCGCCCGCCAGGCCTACCCGAGCCAGGCGGCCGAATCCGGCGCGAGCCTGCCGTCGACGAGCGGGCTGCTGGTCAGCAGCACCTCTCCCGGCGGGAGAACGATCGAGCTGGCCGAAGTGTTCAGCGCGCAGATCAGCCCGCCGCGCCCGCGACGGAACGCGAAACAGCCCGCGGGCGCGCCGAACCACTGCAGCTCGTCGCCGCCGCGGAACGCCGGATGGTGTTTCCGCAGCTCCACCGCGCGCCGGTACAGCGACAGCGTCGATTCCGGGTCTTCGAGCTGCCGTTCCACGGTGAGCGGGGCCCAGTCCGCGGGCATCGGCAGCCAGGTCTGCGCGGTGCGGGAGAACCCGTACGGGGGAAGCGTGCCCTCCCAGGGCAGCGGCACGCGTTCGCCGTCGCGGCTGAATTCCGGGCCCTGCGAGCGGGAGCGCGGGTCGGTCATCGTCTCCAGCGGCAGTTCGGCGTTCGGCAGCCCCAGCTCTTCGCCCTGGTACAGGTACACCGCGCCGGGCAGGGCGAGTTCCACCAGCGCCATCGCGCGCGCCCGGCGCATCCCGGCCGCGCCGCCGCCGTAACGGCTCGCCGGGCGCCAGACGTCGTGGTTGGACAGCGTCCAGGCCGCCGGGGCGCCCGCCGCGCGCGGCACCGCCAGCGAACGCTCGATCGACGTGCGCATCGCGTCCGCGTCGAAATGCGTGAGCACCATGCGGAAGTTGAACGCCAGGTGCAGTTCGTCCGGCCGCAGGTAGCGCGCCAGCCGCTCCTCGTCCTGCACCCAGATCTCGCCGACGGCCATCGCGTCCGGGTACTCGTCGAGCACCTTGCGGATCAGCCGGTGCACCTCGTGCACGCCGTCGTCGTCGAACCGCGGATCGCCGTACGCGCCGCCGCCGTGCGCGGGCGTGTCCGGGTCCATGTCGGGCAGCCCGGCGGGTTTGGCCATTCCGTGCGCGACGTCGATCCGGAACCCGTCCACGCCCCGGTCGAGCCAGAACCGCAGGGTGCGCTCGAGATCGGCGCGGACGTCCGGATTGGCCCAGTTCAGGTCCGGCTGCTGCGGGGCGAACAGGTGCAGGTACCACTGCCCGTCCGGCACCCGCGTCCACGCCGGCCCGCCGAAGACGCTGACCCAGTTGTTGGGCGGCTCGGCCCCGCCGGGACCGCGGCCGTCGCGGAAGTGGTAGCGCTCCCGCTCCGGGCTGCCCGGTCCGGCGGCCAGCGCGGACTTGAACCACGCGTGCTGGTTGCTGGTGTGGTTCGGCACCACGTCCACCGTCACCCGGATGCCGAGCCGGTGCGCCTCGGTGAGCAGCACGTCGAAGTCGCCGAGAGTGCCGAACATCGGGTCGACGCCGCGCGGGTCCGCCACGTCGTAGCCGTGGTCGGCCATCGGCGAGGGGTAGAACGGCGTCAGCCACAGGGCGTCGACGCCCAGCAGTTCCAGGTAGCCGAGCTTGCTGCGGATGCCCTCGAGATCGCCGATGCCGTCCTCGCCCGAATCGGCGAACGACCGCACGTAGATCTCGTAGAACACCGCGTCCGACCACCAGGACGGCCGCGGCGGGCGGTCCGGTCGCCGTCCCGCGACCTTCCGTCTCATCAGACGAAGCTGTTCATCATGCTGTGCGCGGCCATTTCCAGGTACGCCCACAGCTGGCTGAGGTACGGCTCGGGCAGGTTCTCCTCGTCGATCGCGATCCGGATGCAGCGCAGCCACGCGTCGCGTTCGATCGGGCCGATCTTGAACGGCGCGTGCCGCATCCGCAGCCGGGGGTGGCCGCGCTGGTCGGAGTAGGTGTGCGGACCGCCCCAGTACTGGATGAGGAACAGCCGGAACCGCTCCTCCGCCGGGCCGAGGTCCTCCTCCGGGTAGAGCGGGCGCAGCACCTCGTCGCGGGCCACTTCCTCGTAGAACCGCTTGATGATCCGGCGGAAGGTCGGTTCGCCGCCCACCGCCTCGTACAGGTTCGCCGGTTCCGGCTCGCTCACAGTCGACACACCTCCATCTTGCCCTGCCTCAGCTCCGCGGCGCGCCCGCCTGCTTGTCTTGCATGGACGACAGCAACCGGCCGAGCGGCGGTTCGAAACCGGCCTCTTCCAGCGCGCCGAGCAACTGCCCGCGCAGCTTCCGCTGCACCGCCCATTGCTTGCCCGGCCGCACCTTGACCGTCAGCCGCAACAGGATTCCCTCGGGCGTGACCTGTTCGACGCCGAGCATCTCCGGCGGCTCCAGCACGTTCACCGAGAGCGCGTCGCTTTCGACCGCCTTCGTGGCCGCGTCGCTGAGCACCTCGGTGGCCTTGTCGACGTCCGCGGAGTAGCTGAGCGGGACGTCCACGACGGCGTAGGCGAAGCCCTGGCTGGAGTTGCCGACGCGCAGCACCTCGCCGTTGCGGACGTACCAGACGGTGCCCTTCAGATCGCGCAGGGTGGTGATGCGCAGGCCGACCGCCTCGACAGTGCCGGTGGCCTCGCCGATGTCCACGACGTCGCCGACGCCGTACTGGTCCTCGATCATCATGAACATCCCGGAAAGGAAGTCCTTGACCAGGTTCTGCGCGCCGAATCCGAGCGCGACGCCGACGATGCCGGCCGACGCGATTATCGGGGCCAGGTCGATGCCCAGTTCGCCCAGCACGAGGATGAACGCGAGGCCGTAGATCAGGAACGTGGCCATCGACTTCAGCACCGAGCCGATCGTCTTGGCGCGCTGCCTGCGGCGTTCGGTCACCGCCGAACCGAGCATGTCCGGCGCGCGTTCGCGAAGCGGTCTCAGCAGCGACGGGATCTTGCCGTCGCTGCCTGAGGCCGGGAGCGTCGTGACCCGGTTGATGACCCGCCTTGTGAGATACCGCACCACGAAGGCGACGACGAGGATCAGGATGATCTTCAGCGGCTTCGTGACGACCCAGCCCGCCGACGCGGCGAGCCACTCGTTGTGCGTGACCGAATAGACCTGGGCGCACCACGACCCGGATTCGGAGATGCATTTGGGTGGAGCGCTGAGCACGGCATTCACTGGCGGAGAAAGTCCTTTCTCGCTTCGTTGTCCCGGCGGCGAGCAGGCGGCCGCCGGGTGGCCGCCGGGTCGCGGGTATGTGACACGTCACAGAACACGCGTGCGCCGGGGCCCTGATGTGTGGTCGACTATGCCTGCACCGGTGGAGGTGGTCGAGTGCCAGACCGACAACCCGTCCCCCTCGGCGGCGCCGGCCAAGCCATGGCCGAGCTGCCGCCGGAGGCGATCCTGCGTGCCTGCCCGGGAGGGTCCGCATCCGGCGGCTCCGTCCCGTCCGGGCCGGGGACCCGTCCAGGGGGAGCTTCCCGTCCGCCCGGACAGCGTAGAGCCCGCGATCCGGTCGCCCCGGCGTGGGGGCGGCGCCGGGTCCTCCTGCTCAACGCCACTTTCGAGCCGCTGACCGCGGTGCCCATGCGGCGCGCGGTGGTGCTCGTCATGTGCGGCAAGGCGGAGGTCGTCCACGGCGATCCGGGCGGCGTGGAGCTGCACGCCGCGACGGTGTCGCTGCCCGTTCCCTCGGTGATCCGGCTCAGCACGTACGTGCGGGTGCCCTACCGGGCGCAGGTGCCGCTCACCCGGGCCGGGCTGATGCACCGCGACCGGCACCGCTGCGCCTACTGCGGCGGGCGCGCAGAGACTATCGACCACGTCGTCCCGCGCAGCAGGGGAGGTCCGCACAGCTGGACCAACTGCGTCGCCTGCTGCGCGAAGTGCAATCACCGCAAGGCCGACCGGCTCCTGTCGGAGATCGGCTGGCGGCTGCGCGTGGTGCCGCGCGCTCCGCACGGACCGCACTGGCGGCTGCTGGCGCATTCCAAAGAGGCCGATCCGCTGTGGCGGCCGTATCTCGGGTCGGCGGCCTAGCCGTTCCCCGGAGACGCCGGCGCCCCGGCTGCCAGTGCGGCGGCCGGGGCGAGCCGATGGACCTCGCGCGACGTCTTGTTCCGGGCGGTGCTCAGGCGGCGAGGCGGTAGTCCGCCTGGCAGGTGACCTGCGTGCCCATCGTGACCCGGGTGCCGCGCGTGACGCGAGTGCCGCGGGTGACCCGGGTGCCCATCGTGACGCGGGTTCCGGCGGTGACCCGGGTTCCGCGCGTGACCCTGGTGCCGCGCGTGACCCTGGTGCCGCAGGTGACGCGGGTTCCCGCCGTGACGCGAGTGCCCCGGGTGACGCGGGTTCCGCGCGTGACGCGGGTGCCCATCGTGACGCGGGTTCCGGCCGTGACGCGGGTCCCGCGGGTGACTCGAGTTCCCATGGTGACCCGGGTACCCATGGAGAAGAACCGGGTCACGCGAGTGCCCGCGGTGACCCGGGTTCCGCGGGTGACCCGAGTGCCGCGCGTAACCCTGGTGCCGGACGTGACCCGCGTTCCGGGCATGAATCCGGTCTCGCTGGGTGACGAAATGGTCTCGGTGATCGCCTGAGCGGGGGTCTGGACGCTCTGCATGAGGTGTCCTCCTGGGACCGGTGCGTGACGGGCTGGGGCTGGGGAGGCGGGCGCAAGGCCCGTACAGGTGAAAAAGCTACGAGGATTTCAGGGTTCCGACAAGCCGGTATCGCCCGGTACGGCCGCCTGTACGGCGAGTTGCCATCTTTCGGCCCGCAGCCCTTCGCCCCAACGTTCCAGCGGCGGCGGGCCAAGCGGCGGACGGCGCCTGAGCGGCGGCGAACGGTCGCGGCCGGTCGCGGTGTCGCGCGGTGGCCCCGGACGGCATCCGATACGCTCACCGGCGTGAACGTTGTCGAGACGATCCTGGTCTACGCGGTCATCCCCGGGGCCATTTACTTCGTGGTCGGCGCCGCGACCTTGCGGAAGAAGTTCTCGGGGACGCCGCGGTACCGGCCGGGGCAGCCGTGGGAGTACCCCGCTATGTGGTGGACCGCCAACCCGGACGGCGTAGGAGCCGGCCACGGACCGGCGGTTGACGTGAATGCGGCGCCCGCGGGCGCTTCGACGGCCGCAGGAGGCGCTCGTGGCAAGTGGTGAAGTGACCCGGACCGCGGTCGCGGAGAAGGACCTGGCCTTCGGTGAGGTCATCACCAACAGCGGCCGGCTGTCCGCGGCGAAGATGTACGAGCCCGCCGCGCCGACGAGCCCGTTCACGGTGCAGCAGCTCGCGCGCCTGGACGAGGCGCTGACCTTCGCGACGCGCGAGACCGGCCTCGGTTTCAGCATCTACCTCGGCGACCTGGGCGAGGACACCCGCGCCGGCGCGGAAAAGCTGCACGCCGCCACCGACGACCCCTCGAACGCGGTGCTGCTCGGCGTTTCGCCCGCCCAGCGCGCGATCGAGATCGTCACCGGCGAGCGCGCGCACTCGCGCCTGCCCGACCGCGGCGCGAACCTGGCCGTGGCGAGCATGGTGGCCTCCTTCAAGGAAGGCGACCTGACCGGCGGCCTGGTCAACGCCCTGCGCATGCTGAGCGACCAGGCGGGCCCGGCCCCGAAGCACTGAATCCCCGAACACCCCAAGAGCCGGTACGCCTCGCGCGTACCGGCTCTTTTACGTTCCGGCCCCGAAAGCCGTGAAG
>NZ_JBSHAM010000037.1:0-88947 GCF_053611505.1 Amycolatopsis sp. NPDC054798
CCTTGAGGGAATCAGATTCCCTCAAGGAGCCCTTCACGGACCGCGGCGGTTACTCCGGGACGGAGGCGGCGGACGCGGTCGGGGAGGGCGGCATGGTCGGGGAGGGCGGGGCGAGGCCGATGTCCAGGTCCGTCCGCTCGCGCTCCTTGCCGCCGAGAGTGAACGGCGAGGTGCAGCCGGTCGCCGGGTCGACGGCCGAGTCCAGTCCCGGCGCGCCCGCGCCGCGCTGGGTGACGGTGAGCCCGTCCGGCAGCTTCGACACGTCGAAGCACACCTGGTAGGTGCCGTCCTTGCGCTGGTCGAACAGGTAGCCGCCGTCGGCGTTCGTGCGCGCGGTGGCGACGGTGCCGCCCGCGCCGTCCTTGAGCGTCACCGGCAGGTCCGGGTAGCCGGGTTCGTCGTCGTCCTGTGTGCCGTTGCGGTTCAGGTCTTTCCACGCGCGATCGCCGATCTTGCCGACCGCGGGCTGCGGCGTGACGGTGACCGTCGCGGTCGCCTTCTGTTCGGCGAGCGGCCCGCCCGGCCCGGAGCCGGTGACCTTCGCGGTGTTGACGTGCCCGTTGTCGTCCTCGGTGAGGTTCGGATGGTCGCAGGCGAGTTCCTTCGACGCGTTGCCGGCGAGGTCGAACGCGCCGGGAAGACCGGTGCACCACGGGTCCTTCACGAGCAGCCCGGTAACCGGCTGCGAGCCGGTGTTGGCGACGGAGATGCGGAAGTGCGCGGCGTCGCCGGCCGGGATGGCAGCCGACGGGCCCCACGTTCCGTCCGCCGGATTCCGCACCTCCATCTTCACCGTGAACGCGGCGAGACCCACGTGCACGCAGTCCCACAGGACCCAGTTGTGGTTGGTGCTGGCGAAAAACGAGACCGCCGCGGTGTCGTCCGGCGCGGTGACCGGCGGCAGCTCCTGCTGGGCGAGCTTGCCGTCGGAGGCGATGTCGTGCGTCACCGCGAGCGGTTTCTCCACCAGCACGCGGCCGGTCCGGTCGGCGAAGCGCAACCCGGTGGTCGCGCTCGCGTGCGCACCGAGGCCGGTCTGCGCCGTGCCGGTCCACACCGACAGCGAGTATTGCCCGCCGGGCACCGCCTTCAGCTGCTGGCTGGCTGAGCTGACCCGGCCGTCCGGAGTCTGGATCTGGGCGTTGACGTGCCCGTCGACCGCGTGCCCGGTGCTCGTGACGAGCTTCGGCGCCCGGTCCGCCGGGGTGCCGCGCGGAACCGGCGCGGCGGGGCTGAACAGGTACTCCCGCGGCGCTCCGCCGGGCGAACCGGCGTCCTCCAAGCTCGGGTTGGCCGCGATGCCGCCGCAGTCCGGGGCCGCCTCGGCGGGAGCCGACCCGGGAGAAACGACGGCGAGCGCGCCGACCAGCATCGCAGTACTGGCCGCCGCGCCCGCCGTGCGTCCGATCGCGACTTTCTTTGCCCGCCTCACGCGGTGAAGCTAGACCCAGGAAGGCACTTCGGCGGTGAGAAACACCCCAAAGTGTTACCGGCGGCCGATCCGGCCAGGCAATCCGAAGGCGCCCTTCTTCCACACCGACACGATCGCCGGCCGCGGCTGCGAGGCGCCGCCGTCCGGCCAGTGCGAGGTCGGGTTCGCCGAACTGGGCGCGTCCTCGCCCGGATGCTGCACCGCGACGAGCACGAGGTTTTCGGTGACGACCGGACCGCACGTCTCGGCTCCGACCGGCACGGACAGGAACTGCTTCACGTGCCCGCGCTCGGGACCGGCCACCGGAACCGAGAAGAGGCCGTCGTTCGCGCCGAGGGTGTTGCCGTCGGTGGAGATCCACAGGTTGCCGTGCGGGTCGAAGGCCACGTTGTCCGGGCACGAGATCGGGCTGACCTGGTCCTTCGGGAAACCGCCGAAGTAGGTGTCGGCCGTGGCCGGATCGCCGCAGACCAGCAGCAGCCGCCAAGAGAACCGGGTCGCGGCGCTGTCCCCTCGTTCCTCGTCCCATTCGAGGACGTGCCCGTTTTTGTTGCGGGTGCGGGGGTTCGCCTCGTCCGGGGCGGCCTTGCCCGCCGCGCCGCGGTCGGAGTTGTTGGTGAGCGCGGCGTAGATCCGGCCGTTGACCGGGTTCGGCTCGATGTCCTCCGGACGGTCCATTTTGGTCGCCCCGGCGCGGTCGGCGGCCTGGCGGGTGAACACGTAGACCTCCTCTGCGGTGAATCCGTCCACAAAGGACTTGTCGCCGCTGGCGAGGGGAATCCACTCGCCGGTGCCGTCGAATTCGCCGTCGGCGGGCAGCTTTCCGGAGCCGTCGATCTCGCCGGGGCTGTCGCCGGAGAACTTGGCGACGTACAGGGTTCCTTCGTCCAGCAGCGCCGAGTTGTGCCGCCGGGCGAGCGCGGAATGTCCCTTCTTGTACTTGCCCTTCGACACGAATTTGTAGATGTACTCGAACCGCTCGTCGTCGCCGGAGTACACCGCGACCCGTCCGTCCGCGGTGATCTTGACGTTCGCCGCCTCGTGCTTGAACCGGCCGAGCGCGGTGTGCTTCACCGGCGTGGAATTCGGGTCGTTCGGGTCGATTTCCACGACCCAGCCGAACCGGTTGGGCTCGTTGGGCTCGCGCGAAACGTCCCAGCGCTGGTCGAAGCGCTCCCATTTGCGCGTGCTCTCGCCGGTGCCGATCGCGTACCGCTTGAGCCGCGCGGCCTGCGCCGGATCGGACACCTTGTCCGCGTGCGCGAAGTACTGGTGGAAGTTCTCCTCGCCGGACAGCACGGTGCCCCACGGTGTGACGCCGCCGGAACAGTTGTTCTGAGTGCCGCGCACGCGCTTGCCGGACGGGTCGGCCGACGTCTTGAGGTACTTCGAACCGGCCGCCGGACCGCGCACCTCGAAGATCGTGTCGAGCGTGATCCGCCGGTTCAGCGGGCTCGGCACGGTGCGCAGCGCGCCGCCGATCGGGTCGCGCAGCGTCTGCAGCACCGACAGCCCGTGCGCCGCCCAGGCGATTTTCACCTGCTCCTCGGTGGGGTTCGCCGGGTCGTACTGATCGGCCGGGAAGAGGTGCACCTCGGTGGTGTACTCGTGGTTGACCACCAGCAGATTGCGCAGGCCCAGCGGATCCTGCGGGATCAGGCCGACGAAGTCGTTGTTGTAGCCGAACTGCTTGGCCTGCGCGGCGGCGGTCTGCTTGCGGAAATCGAACTTCGGCGCGCCGGGGACCACCGGGTCGCCCCAGCGGATCACCACGTGCTGGGCGTAACCGTCGGGGATGCTGACGGCGTCGAGTTTGTTCGGCGGCACCGGCGTGAAGTCGGTACCGGGCACCGTGCGGCCCTTCGCCAGCGGCGCCGGGGCTTGGGTCGCCGGAGTGGCCGCGGCAGCGGTGCCGGACAGCGCGGCGAACCCGCCCGCCGCCGCGGCCATCACCGCACCTGCCTTGAAAACGCCGCGGCGCGAGACGCCCTTGGCGATGTCGCCGAAGTATTCGTTGCCGGTCGGGTTCGGGGCCTCGTGCGCGCAGGCGTTGCCGCAGCGGTACTCGCAGGTGATCGGTGACCGTCCGCCGGAATGCGCGGTGTACAAGGGCAGCAGTCGTCCGGGCTCCAGGGACACGGGGCCTCCAGGGTCGCTTCTCGGTGGGAACGCAGCGACCGTATGCGGCGAAAACCCCCTGAACCGGACCAAAAGATGAACAACGGGTGTATTCCACCAAAGACGGCGATCGGCCCTGAACAGACAGTCCAGGGCCGATCGCCAAGCGTCGCGGAAGCGCTCAGAACTCCTCGTCGCCGACGAGCGCGGCCTCCTTAGGCACGGTGTGCGGGTCGGCCTTCTTCTCGCGCTGCGAAAGCAGGACGGCGGCGATCAGGCAGAGCACCGCGGCGACCAGGAACGGTCCCTGCTCCCAGCCCATCCACTCGGCGATGTGGCCGACGAGCGTCGCCGCGACCGCGCCGCCGAACCAGCGGCAGAAGTTGTACCCGGCGCTCGCGACCGGCCGGGGCGCGTCGCTGATCGACATCGCGGTGCCGGTGAACAGCGTGTTCAGCAGCCCGGAAACCAGACCGGACACGATGATCCCGACGACCACCACCGGCTTGCTCGGGATGGCCAGCACCAGCATCAGCACGGTGTAGCCGACCACCGCCAGCGCCGCCGCGTGCCGTTCGCCGAAGCGGGCGGCCATCTTCGGGGCGAGCACCACCCCGGCGATCGCCACGCACAAACCCCAGCCGCAGAAGATCAGGCCGACCGCGATGGCGTTCCAGCCGAGCACGAACGGGGACCAGGCCAGCACGGCGAAGAACGCGGCGGTGTACAGCGCCGAGGCGATCGACGTACGCAGCAGGCCAGGGTGCTTCAGCGCGCGGATCGGGTCGAGCAGCTTGATCGGATCCCGCTTTTCGTGCGAATCGCTCTTCAGGAAGATCGAGCACAGCACCAGCGCGGCGATCATCAGCACCGCGGTGCCGAGAAACGGACCGCGCCACGAGATCGTGCCCAGCAGCGCGCCGAGCAGCGGGCCGACGGCGAGCCCGACCCCCAGCGCCGCCTCGTAAAGCAGGATCGCGCCGGATTGGCCCCCGGTCGCCGCCCCGACGATCACCGACAGCGCGGTGGCGATGAAGAAGGCGTTGCCGAGCCCCCACACCGCGCGCAGGCCGACCAGCTGCTCGATCGAACCGGCCGCGGCGCACAGCGCGGTCGCGGCGACGATCAGCGTCAGCCCGACGAGCACGGTCCGCTTGGCCCCGAACCGGGCGGACATCGCGCCGGTGAACAGCATCGCGATCACCTGCACGCCGAGATACGACGTGAACAGCAGCGTGACCTGGGACGGCGAAGCGTTCAGGCCCTTGGCGATGGACAGCAGGATCGGGTCGACGAGGCCGATGCCCATGAACGCGATCACCGCGGCGAACGCGGTGATCCACACCTGTTTGGGCTGGCCTTTGACCGCGTCCAGCAGGCTCGAGTGGTGCTCAGCGCTCATTGCGGATCAGTTCCTCCTTCGGGAGTTCGGGGGCTTCAGTGGAGTGCGGGTCGTCGCGGTGGAAGTCGGCGATCAGCTTGGTGAGCGCGGGAAGCGCGGCGTCGATGGCGGCGCTCTCGGCCGGGTCGAGACGCTCGAGCCGCGCCCGCAGCTCCGCCTCCCGGCCGGCGATCATCTCGGCGTAGAACCGCTCGCCTTCCGGGGTGGCCTCCACGAGCACGGCGCGCCCGTCCGCCGGATCGGGACGGCGGCTCACCATGCCGAGCCGTTCGAGCCTGCCGACGACGTCGGTCATCGACGGCATCCGCACGCGCTCGAGCCGGGCAAGCCTGCTCATCCGGCTCGGCCCCCTGCCGACCAGTTCCGACAGCACCGACCCCTGGGTCAGGGTCAGCAGCTGCGCGGATTCGCGGCGCACCAGGTAGTACAGCCGGAACACCACCGGCCGCAGCCGCTGCGCCAGATCGCCCGTCGAGGAAGTCACTTAGCTAGGCTAACAAAAATTAGTTAGGGTGGCGAAGTAACTCGGCTCACAAGGTGGGCCAGACCCGGCCCCTTAGGCTGAAGAAGTGGATGCGGTGATCTTCGACCTCGACGGCGTACTGGTGGACTCCGAGACAACCTGGGACGAGGTGCGCCGCGCCGTAGTAGCCGAGCACGGCGGGACCTGGCTGCCCGAGGCGACCCGCGTACAACAGGGGATGAGCACCCCGGAATGGGCGCACTACCTGGTGGAAACCCTCGGCGCCCAGCTCACACCGGACGAAATCGCCCGCACGGTGATCGACGAGATGGCTGCCCGCTACGCCGACCGCCCGCCGGTGATCGACGGCGCGGACCAGGTCGTCCGCGAGATCTCCCGGCACTGGCCGGTCGCGATCGCCAGCTCGTCGCCGCCGGTGCTGATCCATTCGTTCCTGACCGCGTGCGACCTGACGTCGCTCGTCCCGGTGGCGGTGTCGAGCGAGGAAGTGGCCGCGGGCAAGCCCGAGCCCGACGTCTACCTGCGCGCGGCGATGCTGCTGGGCGTCGAAGCTTCCCGCTGCGCCGCGGTGGAGGACTCCACGAACGGCCTCCGCGCGGCGTTCGCGGCGGACATGACGGTGTTCGCGGTGCCGAACCCGCACTTCCCACCGGATCCGGAGGTGCTGCGGGAGGCGACCGTGCTGCCGAATCTGGCCGCACTGCCCGCCGCGCTCAGCGAGTGACGCAGCCCACAGCGGCTGCTTGGCGCCATCCTGGACCCTGATCAGCGAGAGGGGCGGAAATGGCTGTGCCGCAAGGGGACTGGGACATCGTCAGCAGCATCGGGCTCACCGCGCTCGGGGTGACCGCCGGCCGCGCGATCGCGACCGCGGCGCCGGAACCGCTGATCAGAGACCCGTACGCGGCGGAATTCATTCGCGCCGCGAAGCCGCCGCGGCCGTTGCCGACCGAACCGGGCGACGACGCGCTCTGGCTGGCGATCGCCGACTACGTCCAATTGCGCGCGCGCTTCTTCGACGACCTGATCACCGGGACCGAGGCGCCGCAGATCGTGCTCCTCGCCGCCGGGCTCGACGCCCGCGCCTTCCGGCTCGACCTCTCCGGCCGCGACGTCTACGAAGTCGATCAGCCGCGCGTACTCGCGTTCAAACAAGAAGTACTCGACGGACTGGGCGCGAACCCACGCTGCCGACGGCACCCGGTCGGCGCGGATCTGCGCGAGAACTGGCCCGCTGCCTTGGAAAACGCCGGCTTCGCCCCGGACCGGCCGTCGGTGTGGATCGCCGAGGGACTGCTGCCGTACTTGCCCGCGCAGGCCGAAGAACTGCTGTTCGACCTCGTGCACGCGCGGTGCGCGGCGGGCAGCCGGATCGGCGTCGAGCACATCCCGCCGGGCGATCTCGCCGAACTGTCCGGCACCTTCCAGACATCCGAGGCGGGCGAACAGATGGGCTTGGCCGCGAACAACGTCTTCTCCACCGAGCCGCGCCGCGACCCCGCCGAATGGCTGACCCAGCAGGGCTGGGACGCGCGAGTGGAACGCGCGGCCGAACTCGCCGGCCGGTACGGAAAGCGCATGCCCGACCTGCTCGCCGGCCAGATGGCGAAAACCGCGCTGGTGACCGCCGACCTGCCCTGAGCCGCCGGTAACAGCCGTGAAGGGCCCCTTGAGGGAATCTGATTCCCTCAAGGGGCCCTTCACGGACGGTCAGGCTGGGGCTCAGCGCTCCACTTCGCCGCGGATGAAGGCGTCGACCGAATCCCGCGCGGTCGAGTCGTCGTACTGCTCCGGCGGCGACTTCATGAAGTAGGACGACGCGGACAGGATCGGGCCGCCGATGCCGCGGTCCTTCGCGATCTTCGCCGCGCGCACCGCGTCGATGATGATGCCCGCCGAGTTGGGGGAGTCCCACACCTCGAGCTTGTACTCCAGGTTCAGCGGGACGTCGCCGAACGCGCGTCCCTCGAGCCGGACGTAGGCCCACTTGCGGTCGTCGAGCCACTGCACGTAGTCCGACGGTCCGATGTGGACATTGCCCTTGCCGAGCTCGCGGTCCACCTGCGAGGTGACCGACTGGGTCTTCGAGATCTTCTTCGATTCGAGCCGCTCCAGCTCCTTCATGTTCAGGAAGTCCATGTTCCCGCCCACGTTGAGCTGCATCGTGCGGTCGAGCTGCACGCCGCGGTCCTCGAACAGCTTCGCCAGCACGCGGTGCGTGATGGTGGCGCCGACCTGGGACTTGATGTCGTCGCCGACGATCGGGACGCCCGCGTCTTCGAACTTCTTCGCCCACTCCGGGTCGGAAGCGATGAACACCGGCAGCGCGTTGACGAACGCGACGTTCGCGTCGATCGCGGCTTGCGCGTAGAACTTGTCGGCCTCTTCGGACCCGACGGGAAGATAGGAGACGAGCACGTCGACCTTCGCGTCGCGCAGCGCGCCGACCACGTCGACCGGAGCCTCGTCGGACTCCTCGATGGTCTCGCGGTAGAAGCGGCCGAGGCCGTCGTAGGTGTGCCCGCGCTGGACGGTGACGCCGAGCGGCGGCACGTCGGCGATCTTGATCGTGTTGTTCTCGCTGGCGGAGATCGCCTCCGAGAGGTCCCGGCCGACCTTCTTCGCGTCGACGTCGAACGCGGCGACGAACTCGATGTCGCGCACGTGGTAGTCGCCGAACTGGACGTGCATCAAACCGGGGACGCGCGCACCGGGATCCGCGTCGCGGTAGTACTGCACACCCTGGACCAGCGACGAGGCGCAGTTGCCGACGCCCACGATGGCCACCCGAACGCGGCGGTTCTCGCCCATGCCGGTTTCTCCTTCAATCTCATTCACTTGCATCTGCAGGTCTGCCGCCCCGTTGCGGCCGCCGCTCAACCGCGCCCCGGCTGCTCCGGGCCGCGCTGCTCGGCTTGTTCGTGCGCGATCAGCTCGTTGAGCCAGCGCACCTCCCGCTCGCTCGACTCCAGCCCCAGCCGGTGCAGCTCGCGGGTGTAGCGGTCGATCTTTTCCTCGGCCCTGGCCAGCGCGTCCCGCAATCCTTCGCGCCGCTCCTCGACGCGGCGGCGGCGGCCTTCCAGGATTCGCATCCTGACGTCGGCCGGTGTCCGCGAGAAGAACGCCAGGTGGACGCCGAATCCCTCGTCGTCCCACGTCTGCGGTCCCGCGTCGCCCAGCAGTTCGGCGAAGCGTTCCTTGCCCTCGGCGGTGAGCTTGTAGACGCGGCGGCCGCGCCGGGACCAGGCCCGGTCGTCCGCCTCGTCGAACTCCTCGACGAGGTAACCGGCCCGCAGCAGCCGGCGCAAGGTCGGATACAGCGAGCCGTACGAGAACGTCCGGAACATCCCGAGCGTCTCGTGCAAACGTTTGCGCAGCACGTACCCGTGCATGGGGGTCTCGTGCAGCAATCCGAGGATCGCGAGTTCGAGCACACCACACCCCATTCCGGGAATACGCCGCGGCCAGCACCGTTGATCACCGGGACCGGCTCAGCCAACCTACTCGCCGAGTATATCGCGCCGATACATCGAAGTGGCGGAAGTAACCCGCGACCAGCATCCTCCCGGCGATCCGTGATCAGAGCGTTATCTAACTTTCGGCGTGTCCGAACGGTCGCCAAGAGTGCGGGAAAGCAGGGGGCACCGCGGACACAGAAAGAGCCCGTACTCTGTCCTCGTGCGAAACCAGCGGCAGGTTGTGGATTACGCCTTGCAGCGCCGTGCGCTGCTGGCCGGCGTCCGCTCCGGACGCGTCGGAGACCACGAGGTCTGCGACGCGAGCCCGTACCTGCTCCGCGCGGCGAAATTCCACGGCAGACCCGAGGACCGGGCCTGTCCGATGTGCCGCCGGGCTCCGCTGCACCTCGTCTCCTGGGTGTACGGCGACGAGCTCAAGCACGTCTCGGGATCGGCACGCACGCCCGCCGAACTGGCCCGGATGTCCGGGATTTTCGGCGAGTTCACCGTCTATGACGTAGAGGTGTGCCGGACGTGCCACTGGAACCATCTGGTCCTGTCCTATGTCCTCGGCACGGGAGAGCCCCAGCCGAGACGGCCGCGAAGGACTGCCGGGCAGTGACGAGTACCACAACCGCTGCAGAACGCAGGGCGGCGCGCCGCCGTCCGTCCCGGACGGCGGCGCCGACACAGCAGACAGTGCCGCCTTCGGAGGCCCATTCGTGAACGACGACCGCAACCGCTCCTGGCCGAGCCAGGAGCCAGATGCACCTCGCCGTGCCCGGCGACCGCAGGAGGACCCCGGTCCCGCCTGGCCCGCCGATGACGCCCCCCGGCGCCCCGCGCCTCCCCGCCGTCCTCCCGCCGGCGGGCCGCGCCCGCCGCGCGCCCCGCGAGCCGAAGCCGGCCCCGAATGGCCGAGCGGCGACGAAGGCGGTCCGCAGTGGCCCGCCGACGAGCCGCGCCGTCCGCAGCGCCCGCCGCAGAACCGCACTCCGCAAGGCCGGCCCCCGCAGGGACCCGGCCCGCAGGATCGCGGTTCGGGCACCCGCGCGGCGCAGATCCTCGACGGACAGGGCGCGCCCGGCCCGCGCCGCCAGCCGCCGGGCGGGCGTCCCGTCCCCAACGGCGGCCCCAACGGGAACGCCACCCAGGGCTTCCGGCAGCCGCCGCCCGGCGGACGGCCGCCGCAGCGCCGCCCGGTCCCGCCGCCGCCTCCGCCGTCCTATCCGGAGACCGACCGCGAGCCGGACCTGATCACGCACGCCGAGCACAACGGCTACGCCCCGTACGACGACCGGTACGACGATCGCTACGACCCGTACGACGAGGAGACCCGCCTCGCCCAGTACTCGGACGACGCGGACTTCGAGGACGACCCGGAAGGCGAGGAGGACGGCAAGAAGAGCAAGGCCGACCTCACGCCGAAGCAGCGCCGCAAACGCCGGTGGAAGATCATCCGGCGAGTGCTGTACGCGATGTTCGGCCTGTTCGTCGTGGTGCCCGCGATCGCGTTCGTGATCACCTATTTCACCGTCGACGTGCCCTCGCCGCAGGAAGTCCTCGCGAAGCAGAGCCAGCCGATCACCTTCTACTACGGCGACAAATCGTTGATGGGCCGCTCGATCCCGGAGGGCGGCAACCGCGAGCTGCTGCAGCCCAACCAGGTGCCCGAGGTGGTCAAGCACGCCGTGTACGCGGCCGAGGACGCGACCTTCGAGACCAACTCCGGCTTCAACGTGATGGCGATCCTGCGGTCGGTCTTCAACCAGGCGACCGGCGGCGTCGGCGGCGGTTCGACCATCTCGCAGCAGTACATCAAGCAGGCGACCAAAAACGACGAGGCCACGCTGACCCGTAAGTGGACCGAGCTGGCGAAGTCGTTCAAGCTGAACAACGAGACGTCCAAATCGGACATCATCACCGGTTACCTGAACATCGTCTTCTTCGGCCGCGGCGCGAACGGCGTCGCCGCCGCGTCGAAGGCGTACTTCGGCAAGGACGTCGGGCAGCTCAACGCTTCCGAGGCGGCGCTGCTCGCCGGGATGATCCAGGGTCCTGGCAAGGACAAAGACAGCGCGTACGTCCAGAAGCGCTGGAACTACGTGATGGACCAGATGGTGGCCAACCACTGGCTCTCGCCCGCCGACCGCAAGGCCGCGCAGTTCCCCACGCTGATCCCGCGCGACTCGCAGAAGAAGCAGGACGCCGGAACGCTGGACTACTTCATCCGGCAGCGCATCGTGCAGGAGCTGGAGGCAAAGGGCTACAGCGAGGACAAGCTGTACTCCACCGGCGCGAAGATCTACACGACGATCGACCCGAACGCGCAGAAGCTCGCCGTGCAGTCCGTGCAGGACAACATGGATGGCCAGACCGACGAGAACCTCCGGGGAGCGCTGGTCGCCGTCGACCCGAGAACCGGGGGCGTGCTCGCCTATTACGGCGGGCCGACCACGGTGAAGAACGACGCGGGCAAGGACGTGCTCGCCACGGACTGGGCGAACACGCCGCAGAACCCCGGTTCGTCGATGAAGGCCTACGACCTCACCGCCTGGCTCAAGATGGGCAAGGGACTCGGCGAAACCTTCGACGGCACCGACCGGCGGCAGCTCGGCGGCCGCGTGGTCCGCAACGCGGGCGAAAGCTCCAGCTGCGGTCCGGTGTGCACGGTCAAGAAGGCCATGGAGGTCTCGGCGAACACCGTGTTCTACGACATGGTGCTGAACCAGGTGCACCCGGCCAGGGTCGCGGAAGCGGCGAAGGAGGCGGGCGTGCGGCCCGCGCC
This sequence comes from Amycolatopsis sp. NPDC054798, assembly GCF_053611505.1. Lineage (NCBI taxonomy): Bacteria > Bacillati > Actinomycetota > Actinomycetes > Pseudonocardiales > Pseudonocardiaceae > Amycolatopsis > Amycolatopsis sp. NPDC054798. Next base: position 11,683 of record NZ_JBSHAM010000037.1, read on the forward strand.
GCAGGGCAAGGGCAAGCTCGGCACGAGCGACGCCAACATCTCCCTCGGCGGTGGCGCCACCTCGGTCACGCCGGAGGACATGGCCGCCGGGTACTCGTCGTTCGCGTCCGGAGGCGTGCGCCGCGACCAGCACTTCGTCGCGAAGCTGACCAACTCCCAGGACGAGGTCATCTTCGACAACACCAACGGGCAGGGCAAACCCGCGTTCGACGACAACTCGGACAAGAGCAAGCAGATCGCCGGGAACGTGACCGACGCGCTCATCCCGGTCATCGCCGAATCGCACCTGAAGTGCCCGAGCGGCCACGACTGCGCGGGCAAGACCGGTACGCAGCAGTACGACCCGCGGGACAACGACCCGAGTTCGTACAAGGACCGCAACGCCCAGACCTGGATGGTCGGGTACACGCCGTCGGTGTCGGCCGCGGTCTGGATCGGCGGCGACGGCAACAAGCCGCTGCACGACAAGAACGGCAAGCCGATCTTCGGTAAAACGATCGCGGGTCCGGCCTGGCAGGACTTCATCACGAACTACCTGAAGGACAAGCCGGGCGAGAAGTTCGACAAGGTCTCCCCGATCGGCAAGGACGCCGACGAGGTCGTCACGTCGAGCAAGGCGGCCCCGCCGCCGCGCGAAACGTCCAGCGAGCAGCCGCCGCCGCCCACGACGTCCTCGTCGTCGGCACCGCCGACCAGCTCGTCGCATCCGCCGTCGTCATCGACGACGACGAGCCCGACCCGGCCGAGCGGCATCTTCGGCGGCGGCACCGAAGGCGGCAATCCGGGCAGCGGGGGAGGTCCCGTGGTGAACGGCGAACCCACGCGACGCACTGGCTGACCAGCGTCTCGCACTGAAAAGAGGCTCCTCTCCGCAGGCGGAGAGGAGCCTCTTTTTGCCGGTACCGCCCGGCTGGGGGTGCGGTAGGTTCACCGACGGTCTCCCTCCCCCGGGAAGGGGATCGGCCAGGCGAGTGAACCTCGACCAGGGTTGGCGCGTCTGGTGAACAGAGGGCCTCCTGCGTCCGCAGCTTGCCCGCGTCCGAGAAGAGGATCCGCAGTGAACGACGACCGCAACCGCTCCTGGCCCGACCGGGATCCCGACCCGCGGCGTCAACCACCTCCGGCCCAGTCCGGGCCGCCGCCGTGGGCCCGCGGCCCGCAGCGTCCCGCCGCCGGGCCGGCCAGGCCCTCCGGTCCGGCCGGGTCTCCGCCGCCGGGCCGCCGTCCGCCGCCTCCCGGCCGCCGCCCGGTCCCGCCGCCGCAGCGCGAACCGGAGCTGATGACCCACCGGATCGCCGAGGACGACTACCGCGATCCGGGCTATCGCGACGCCGGTTACCGGGACGAGGGCCCGCTCGATCCGGACGAGGTCTACCCGCCGGAAGACCTGGACAAGAAGGGCCGCACGCCGCAGCAGCGCAAAAAGAGACGCTGGAAGATCATCCGGCGCTGTGCGTACGCGTTCGTCGGCGTCTTCATCGTCATCCCGGCGATCGCGTTCGTGATCACCTATTTCATGGTCGACGTGCCCTCGCCGCAGAGCGTCGCGCAGGGCCAGAACCAGGCCGTCACCTATCTCTACGCCGACGGCAGCCCGATGGGCAAGGACGTGCCCTCCGGCGGCAACCGGCAGATCCTCACCCCGCAGCAGATCCCGGACGTGGTGAAACACGCGGTGATCGCGACCGAGGACTCGACGTTCGAGACCAACTCCGGCTTCGACGTCACCGGCCTGCTGCGCGCGGCGTTCAACCAGCTCACCGGCAAGGCGGGCGGCGGGTCCACGATCTCGCAGCAGTACATCAAGAAGGCCACCGACAACGACGCCCCGACGCTCACCCGTAAATGGACCGAGCTGGCGAAGTCCTTCAAGATGAACCAGACGTACGAGAAACAGGACATCATCACCGCGTACCTGAACATCATTTACTTCGGGCGCGGGGCGTACGGCATCGGCGCGGCGTCGCAGGCCTTCTTCCACAAGGACGTCTCGAAGCTCGACTACTCGGAGGCCGCGCTGCTGGCCGGGCTGATCCAGCAGCCGGGCCGCTCGGAGAACCCGAAGGTGGCCCAGGGCCGCTGGAACACCGCGCTCGACCGGATGCTCGAGAACAAATACATCACCGCGCAGCAGCGGCAATCGGCGCAGTTCCCGGCCGTGATCCCGCTGGAGGAATCGAAGGACGACTCGAACGCCCCGTACCGGTTCATCCGCGACCAGGTGAAGGCCGAACTGGGACAGCACGGCATCGACGACGACAAGTACTTCGCCGGCGGCTACACGGTCCAGACCACCATCGACAAGCGCGCCCAGGAGCTCGCGACCCAGGCGGCGACCGACGCGCTGAAGGACCAGTCGGACGACCGGCTGCTCGATTCGCTGGTGGCGGTCGATCCGAAGACCGGCGGGGTGCTCGCGTACTACGGCGGGCCGGGGCTGGTCGACGTGAACGGGAAGAAGCAGGCCGCCCGCGACTGGGCGAACACCCCGCAGAACCCCGGTTCGTCGATGAAGGCCTTCGACCTCACCGCGTTCCTCAAAATGGGCAAGGGAATCAACTCGACCTTCGACGGAAGCAACAACCGGGTCTTCGACGGCCGCGTCGTGCGCAACGCGGGTCCCAGCTCCAGCTGCGCCGGGCAGTGCACGGTCGCCGAGGCGATGAAACGGTCGGCGAACACGGTGTTCTACGACATGGTGCTGAACGAGACGCATCCGGGCCCGGTCGGACAGGCCGCCCAGGAGGCGGGCGTGAAGACCAAGGACAGCGGCGGCAAATCGGAGATCTCCACCGCGGACGCCAACATCGCGCTCGGCGGTGGAAACACCCGGATCACGCCCGCGGACATGGCCAGCGCGTACGCGACCTTCGCCGCCAACGGCCTCCAGCGCGACCGGCACTTCGTGAAGAAGGTGACCAACTCGCAGAACGAGGTCGCCTACGAGGCGCAGCCGAGCGCGGGCAAGCCGGTGTTCGACAGCAGCGCGGACAAAGCCAAGCAGATCGCGGGCAACGTGACCATGGCGCTGGGTCCGGTGATCGACTTCTCGCACCTGAAGTGCCCGTCCGGCCATGAATGCGCCGGCAAGACCGGTACCCAGCAGCACACGAAGCGGCCGGGCGAACCGGCGTGGGCGGCGAACGCGAACGCACAGACCTGGATGGTCGGCTACACGCCGTCGGTCTCGGTCGCGGCGTGGGTCGGCGCGGACGGCGACCAGGCGCTGCACGGTTCGGGCACGTCGCCGATCTACGGTTCGACGATCGCGGGTCCGATGTGGCAGAAGTTCCTCGACGGCTATCTCAAGGGCAAGCCCGCCGAGAAGTTCGATCAGGTGCAGTTGATCGGTGCGCAGGCCCCGCCGCAGCAGCAGGGGGACCAGAACGCGGGCGACGACCATCCGCCGCAGCAGACCAACGGCAACGAGCCGGACAACCCGGACGGCGACGGGAACAACCACGGCGGGCCGATCACCGGCGGGCCGAGTCAGCCGCATTGGCCGAGCGGGCTCCCGCACTGGCCGACGGGCAGGCCGTCGTCGCACAACCCGCCTAGCGGAGGCCCGTCGACCGGCGAGGATCCGCCGCAGGAATAGCGAAAAAGGCCGTGGCCGCGACGGTGGGGGGAGGCCGTCGCGGCCACGGCCGTTCAGGGGCGGTCTCAGCCGCCGAGCGTGATCACGCGGCCTTCGGCTCCCGAGCGGTGCGCGGCTTCGATCACGCGCAACGTCTCGACCGCGCTCGCCGGGTCCACCGGGAAGTCCGCCTCGCCGCGCAGCGCGTCCCGGACCTGGGCGTAAAACGCTTCGTAGCAACCGGTTTCGGTCGGCACCACTTCGGTCTGGTCGTTTACTCCGAGCCGCCCGGCGTCGCTTTCCGGTTCCACGCCCCAGCCCTCGTCGCCGGGACGGAGACCGGCTTTGATTTGCGGCTCTTGGACATCGAGGCCGTATTTGGTGAACGTCGCCTGGTCGCCGAGCACGCGGAAGCGCGGGTTGCGAGTGCCGGCGAGCGCTGACGACCACAGGTGCGACCGCACGCCGTTCGCGTGGTGCAGGGCCACGAACACGTCGTCGTCCACCTGGACACCGGGACGACGACGGTCGACCTCAGCGTAAACCTGAGTGACCGGGCCGAACAGCTGCAGCGCCTGGTCGACGATGTGCGCACCGAGGTCGTAGAGCAGACCGCCGGCCTCGGCCGGGTCGCCGAACTCGCGCCAGTTGTCCTTGATCTTCGGCACCCAGCGGTCGTAGCGGGATTCGAAGCGGAACACATTGCCGAGGCGGCCGGAGCCGAGCACCTTGCCGACGGTGCGGAAATCCGAGTCCCAGCGGCGGTTCTGGAAGACCGTCAGCCCGACGCCCTTGGCCTTCGCCGCGTCGACCACCCGCTGCGCTTCGGCCGCGGTCGGCGCGAACGGCTTGTCCACAACCACTGGAAGCCCCGCCTCGATCGCGCGGAGGGCGAGCGGCACGTGCGTACGGTTCGGCGTGGTCACCACGACCAGGTCGAGATCACCCGCACGGGCGAAAAGCGCGTCCGCGTCCGGGACTACCTCGGCGTCGGGATGTTCGGCGCGCGCCTGCGCGGCCCGGTCCGGGTTCGCGGTCACCAGCACGGCCGGCACCAGGCCGGGCGTCGCCGCGACCAGCGGCGCGTGGAAGATCCGGCCGCCGATCCCGTATCCGAGGATGCCGACCCGCGCGTCTTCAGCCATGAACCCCATTAAACAACACTGTTGCGTAATAGGCCACCCGTCCGCGATGATCGGCCGATGGCGGAAACCGGCGTCAATCTGCGCGGGCTGCGACGCCACAACCGCGCGCTGCTGCTCGGGCACATCCTGCGCGCGGGCGGGCTGAGCCGGGTCGAACTGGCGCAGCGGTCCGGGCTGACCCAGCAGGCCGTGTCGAAAATCGTGTCCGACCTGCTGCCGGAAGGCCTGCTGGACGTCGAACGCGCACCCGCGGCCGGGGTCGGCAAACCGCGCACGATGCTGCGGCTGCGCGCGGAAGCCCGCTGCGCACTCGGCGCACAGCTCGACCGGGACGGCTATCTCGTGCTGCGCACCGGACTGACCGGCGAGGTCGAGGAGATCGCGGAAGGCCCGCTGCCGATCGGCTTCACACCGGAAGCCGCGGTCACCGCGATCGCCAACGGGGTGCGCAAACTGCTCGCCGACGTCGATCCGGCGCGCGTGCTCGGGCTCGGCGTCGGCGCGGTGGGGCCGCTCGACCACCACGCCGGCCGCGTCCGGGACGCCACGAACATGCCCGGCTGGCACGACGTCCCGCTGCGCGATCTGCTCGCCGAACGCACCGGTTTGCCGGTCACGCTGGACAAAAACACCAATTCCGCCGCCTTCGCGCACGCCTGGCCGGAGGAGACCGCGGCGGCGACGGCCGTCGTGCTCGTCGGCACCGGAATCGGGGTCGGCCTGCTGATCGACGGACGCGTTTACCGAGGTCCGCGCACCAACGCGGGTGAGTTCGGCCACACCACCATCGCCTACGCCGGACCGCGCTGTGCCTGCGGACGCCGCGGCTGCGTCGAGGTCATGCACCGCGCCGCGGGCACGCCGCACGACGCCGCCCGGCTGCTCGGCATCGGACTCGCCGACCTGGTGCAGGTGCTCGATCTCGAACGGATCGTCCTGTTCGGACGGACCGTCCGCGGCGCGCCCGAGGTCTACCGGGAAACGGTCTCGCAGCAGCTGCGCGACCTGCTTCCGGTGCCGTACTGGCAGCGCATCGACGTCGAAGTGAGCGATCTCGACGAGGAGGCGGTGGCCCTCGGCGCCGCTTTCGAGGTGCTTGCCGCGTTTTACGAAGATCCGAAATGACCGGCGCCCCACCTGCGGACCGATAGCATCTCCCGACGTGTCCCGCGTCTCCGAACCCGCCACGGCCGAAGAGCCGGATTCGGCTCCCCGCACGCTCACCCCCGCGGAGCGGATCGCCCCCAGCAGGCAGGACCCGCTGGTGGCCGCGGCGACGAGACCCATCGGCGGTCCGATCGGTGCGCACGCGGCGGTAGGCAGGCAGTGGTTCTGGTCGCCGCAGCGCGTCGGGCTCGCGATGGCCGTGCTCGCGCTGGTGCTGTGCTGGTTCGGCAAGGCGTCGTGCATTCAGCAGTACAGCGATTCCAACGGGACGCACCAGCTCGACTGGCGGTCCGGCCGTCCGTTCGTCGCCATGTGCTACTCCGACATCGTCCCGCTCTACAGCTCGGAGAAGCTCGACGATTCGCGCACCTTCCCCTATGTCACGTCGTGGCAGGAGGATTCGCAGACCGCGGAGAACCAGACCCGGTACATGGAGTACCCGGTGGTCACCGGCCTGTTCCAGTGGATCAACGCGAAACTCGCGGCGGGCTGGACCTCGGTCGCGAACGCGGGCTGGCTGCCCGGCGCGCTGCCGGTGGCGATCTACTTCAACATCTCCGCGTTCTGGCTCGCGCTCGCCTGGCTGGTCACCGTGTGGGCCACGGGGCGGACGACGAAACGCCGGCCGTGGGACGCGGTGCTCGTCGCCGTCTCTCCGCTGGTACTGGTCCATACCTTTACGAACTTCGACGCGCTCGCCACCGCGGCCACCGCCGCCGGGATACTGGCGTGGTCGCGAAAACGCCCGGAGGTCGCCGGAGTCCTGTTCGGACTCGGCGTCGCGACCAAGCTGTATCCGCTGCTGCTGCTCGGAGTGCTGTTCCTGTTGTGCCTGCGCGCCGGGAAACTGCGCGCGTGGAGCCGGACCGCAGTGTTCACCGTGCTGGCCTGGCTGGTGGTGAACGTCCCGTTCATCGTGGCCGCGCCGCGCGGCTGGTGGGAGTTCTTCCGGCTCAACACCTTGCGCCCGATGGACCCGGATTCGCTCTACAACGTGGTCTCCTACGCCACCGGCTGGGCGGGTTTCGACGGCGTGCTCCAAAAAGGACAGACGCCGACCGTGCTGAACCTCGTGGTGACGGTGCTGTTCCTGATCTGCTGCGCGGGAATCGCGTACGTCGCGCTCACCGCGCCGAGGCGGCCGAGGTTCGGGCAGCTGGCTTTCCTTGTGGTGGCGGCGTTCCTGCTGACGAACAAGGTGTGGAGCCCGCAGTACTCGCTGTGGCTCGTCCCGCTGGCCGTGCTGGCGATCCCGCGCTGGCGGCTGCTGCTGGGCTGGATGGTCATCGACGCGGCGGTGTGGGCGCCGCGGATGTTCTACTACCTCGGCGTCGACCACAAAGGACTGCCGGCGGGCTGGTTCCTCGGCGGGGTAGTCATCCGCGACCTCGCCGTGATCGGGCTGTGCGTGCTGGTGATCCGCGAGATCTACCGTCCGCGCACCGATCTGGTCCGGCTCTCCGGGGACGACGATCCGGCGGGCGGCGTGCTGGAGCGGGCCCGCGACAAGGTCACCTTCGCGCCCTTCCTCCGCGCCCGCGCCGACGCTCAGCAGCCGGTCTCGTGATCCGTGAAGGGCTCCTTACGGGAATCTGATTCCCTCAAGGAGCCCTTCACGGACTTCAGACGAGTTGTTTGCGCAGGTACGCGATGTCGGCGGCCTGGCCTTCGCCCGGCGTCTCGACGACCACCGGCGCGCCTGCCTGGCGCACGACCTCGGCGAGCAGTTCCGGTTCGATCGTGCCGTCGCCGTCGACCACCGAAGCGTGCCGGTCGCGGTTGGAGCCGTGCTCGTCGCGGGAGTTGTTGCAGTGCACCAGGTCGATCCGGCCGGTGATGGCCTTGATCTTCTCCACCGCGGTCTCCAGATCCCAGCCCGCCGCGTAGGCGTGGCAGGTGTCGAGGCAGAAGCCCGCGCCGAACTCGCCGACCTTGTCCCACAGCCGGGCGATCACGTCGAGTTCGCGAGTCATCGCGTTGTCGCCGCCCGCGGTGTTCTCGATCAGGATCGGCACCGCGAAGCCGCCCTTCTCCGCTTCGCGCTCGAAAAGCTTGCGCCAGTTGAGCAAGCCCTCCTCGACGTCGTCGCCCGCGCCGACGTGCCCGCCGTGCACGATCAGGCCCTTCGCGCCGATCGCGGCGGCCCCGTCGGCGTGCTGGGTGACGTTCTTGCGGGACGGGATGCGGATCCGGTTGTTCTTGGACGCGACGTTGATCAGGTACGGCGCGTGGATGAACACCTCGACCGGGGAGGCTTTGATCTCCTCGCCGTGCGGGTGCGGCTTAGGTGCCTTCCATCCCTGTGGGTCGGAGAGGAAGAACTGGACGACGTCGGCTTCTCGCTCGGCGACGGCGGCCAGCGGATCGTCGTCGCGGACATGGGCGCCAATCTGCATGCCTTGACGCTACTACCGGGCGAATCTCCCCCTTCCGGCCCAGTTGGTGACTCTCGTGGAGTACCGTGAGCGCGTTCCGTGATCCACTCGGGGGAGGAAAGACATGCGGAAACGCGCTGGACGGACGGTCGCGCTCGGAGTCGCGCTCGCCGCGCCTCTGCTGTCGGCAGCACTGGCCTTTCCCGCCACCGCGTCCGCGGATCCGAACCCGACCGTGAGCGGCGATTGCGAATCCACGCTGCAGAACGGCAAGAACGGCACCGGCCTCGCGCTCGACGCGGGCGCTCCGCTCAACGCGCCGAACCGGCTGACCGTCGGCCTCGATTCCAAGGCGAAGCAGTCCGACGGCAACCACACGCTGCTCACCGTCCCGGTCGGCGATGTCGCCCGCACGCTGGGGGTCGGCGAGGTCCCGGTGGTGGGCGAAACGGCCGCGAAGGACACTTGCCCGATGCTGCAGGCGACGGCGAACGGCGTCGGCAACGCGACCCAGGGACTGATTGGCGGAGTACCGCCGCTCGTCCCGACGCCGCCTGGACCGCCGGGGCCCAACCCGGGACCGCCGAAGCCCAATCCGCCGTCCCCGGCCCCCGGTCCCGGCGGTCCTGGCCAGCCCGTCCCCGGCGGTGACTCGCTCGGCCCGGTGATCTCCGGCGGCGGACTGTCCGGACCGTCCGGCCTCGACGCGGTGTCCGGCATCTTCACCGGAGCCGCGATGCTCCCGGCGACCTTCGTGCAGGCCCCGATCGTCACGACGGTCGTGCCCGGCCAGCTGCCGCAGGACCAGGTGCCGACGGTCGACGCGAAGCGGTCCGGCACCGCCGAGGCGCTGCCCGCGGCCAACCCGCCCGCCCGGCTGCCGCTGCTGATCGCGGTGCTGGCGCTCGCGATGGTGGCCGCCGCGCTGGTGCGCACGTGGCTGCGCCGCAAACCCGCCTGACTCTCACCCTGAGTAGCGCCCGCTTCCACCCGAATGCCTGACCTCGGAGGGGAGGCGGGCGTTACTCGTCTTCGTTACCGTCGTTGTCCTCAGCAAGGCAGGTACAGCGGACTCGGCGAAAGGGTCGACGGCCATGCAGCAGCACCGGGCACGGAGGGCCACCGCAGTGGGCGCCGCCGCTTTCGTCCTGGCCGGCTCCGCCGCACTCGCCGCGCCAGGCACCGCGTCGGCGAGCACGCTGACCGCGACCTGCGGTTCCACCATCACCGCCAAACCCGGCGACCACGTCCAGGCGACCACTCCACTGCTCGGCATCCCGATCGACCTCGGCATCGTCGGCCAGGTCTCCGGCGTGCTCACCGGCACCATCAACGCGATCCTCGGCACGGTCTGCAAGGTCACGGTGAACGTGGTCAACACCGTCGTCGCGCCGGTCCCGGTGGTCGGCGCGCCCGCCGCGAGCGCGGTCAACGGCGCGGTCGCGGGCACCACGAACACGCTTCAGCAGGGTGTCGCGGCGGCCGGCCAGGCTTTCACCGGCAGCCAGCAGCCGGGCAAGCAGAACCCAGGTCCCAACCCGCAGCAACCGCCGTCCGGCAGCAACGGCGGCAGCCCGCAGCAGGGCGGCTCGCCCGGGCAGCAGGCTCAGATGCCGGGCTCGACCAGCCCGGTCCTCGGCGATTTCGGCGGAACCGGCGGCGGGGCCGCGCCGTTCTCGGCGTTCCTGCCGAACTTCGGCAATTTGTCGTACGGCTACAGCACCGGCTACGCGCCGATGCGCGATTACAGCGGCATCCCGATGGCGATGGCCGGATTGTTCAGCCCGTCGCCTTCGCTGCGATACGGCAGCCAGATCCCGGGTTACGCGCCGCAATACGGCATCTCCAACCCGGACGGCTCGACCGGCGGCGACCGCACGATCCAGAACGCGGGCAACGCCGAAGCATTGCCGGGCACCGGCGGCAACCACACGAACGGGTTGGACTGGCCGGTTCTGGTGGCAGTTTTGGCACTCTCCGGAGTCAGCGCGGGCCTGGTCCGCACCTGGGTGCTCCGCCGAATGGCCGCTACGAATTAGGCCAACTCACCAGTATCTTTGCCGGAGTCCACTCGTTGTTCCTGATGCGACGAACCATGCCCACGGACCCCGGAGGATAGTGCTCGTGCGGAAAATCCCCACCTGGAAGCGAACCCGTCGAGCACTCACCGTCACCGCTCTCGCCGCCCTCTTCACCGGCGGCACGTTCCTGGGCACCGGCACCGCGTCCGCGGCGACCACGCTCGCGAACCAGTGCAAGGGCTCGGTCACCGGCGGCATGGGCGACGCGGTCGCCGTGCCCGGCTCGGCGGTCAAGGAGATCGTCCGCCAGTCGGCCAGAGACCAGGTGACGTTCTGGAGCTTGGCCACCGTCTGGCCGGACTCGCTGGCGAACGCCATCGCGAACAAGGGCAACCTGCAGGTCGGCGCGATCCCGAACTCCGCGGGCGGCACGATCGGCGGGGACGCGATCGGCCAGGTCGTCTCGAACGCGCTGAAGAACGAGTGGGGACTCGGCGTGCTGCCGGACACCAAGACCAAGGTGCTGAACGGGATCCGCAGCGGGGTCGCGTCCGCGTGCGGGCTCACCACGGTGGCGAACAACTACCAGGCGCCGTCGTCCTCCAGCTCCCCGTCGAACAGCGGCACCCAGCCGAACGGGAACGCGCCCGCGCAGAACGGCGGCGGCAACCCGCTCGGCAACTACCAGCCGGGCTCGACCGGAATCGCGCCGCCGCGCGACTACGGCAACATCCCGACCGCGACCGCGGGCACCCCGGGCGCGCTGGGCACCGCGATCGCGCCCGGCGCGCGCTACGGCACGCTGCCCGGTTCCGGCGCACTGCCGCAGCAGCCGTCGGCCGGACAGGACCCGCAGGGCCAGCAGGGCCCGGACATCCGCAACGCGGGCAACGCCGAAGCGCTGGCGAGCCAGGGCGGAGCCTCGGACGTCCAGCTGCCGATGCTGCTCGCGGTGATCGTGCTGGCCGGGGTCACCGCCGGGCTCGTCCGCACCTGGGTGCTGCGCCGCGTCAGCTGACCCGCCGGACGGGACTGCCGGACCCGCCGGGTACGCTTACCTGGACAAACCCTCCTGTCACGGAATCCGCCGTGGCCGCGAGACCATAGGAGGTGAGTGGTTATGTCACGCCATTACGAGGTAATGGTCATCCTGGACCCCACGCTCGACGAGCGTACGGTCGCGCCCACGCTGGACAACTTCCTCAACGTGATCCGCACTTCGGGCGGAAGCGTCGAGAAGGTCGACGTCTGGGGCCGCCGTCGCTTGGCGTACGAGATCAAGAAGAACGCCGAGGGCATCTACGCGCTGCTGGACCTGAACTCGACGGCCGACGCCGTCAAGGAACTGGACCGCCAGCTGTCGCTGCAGGAAACCGTGCTGCGCACCAAGGTCATGCGCCGCGAGGTCAAGGCCGCGGCCAAGCCCGCGCCCGCCAAGGCCTGATCCGAGCCCGATTCCGAAGGGACGCCATCCGTGGCTGGAGACACCGTCATCACCGTGGTCGGGAACCTCACGTCCGACCCGGAACTGCGCTTCACCCCGTCCGGTGCGGCGGTCGCGAACTTCACCGTCGCGTCCACCCCACGCACGCTCGACCGCCAGAGCGGCGAGTGGAAGGACGGCGAGGCGCTGTTCCTGCGCTGCAACATCTGGCGACAGGCGGCGGAAAACGTCGCCGAGTCGCTCACGCGGGGCGCCCGCGTGGTGGTGCAGGGGCGGCTGAAGCAGCGGTCGTTCGAGACCAAGGAAGGCGAGAAGCGCACCGTCGTCGAGCTCGAGGTCGACGAGATCGGCCCCTCGCTTCGCTACGCGACGGCGAAGGTCAACAAGGTCAGCCGCGGTGGCGGCGGCGGTGGTGACTTCGGCGGCGGAGGCGGCTTCAACGGAGGCGGCGGCAATCGCGGCGGCGGCGGCAACAGCGCGCCCGCCGACGACCCGTGGGGCTCGGCCCCGCCCGCGGGCGGTGGCGGCGGAGGCTTCTCCGACGAACCCCCGTTCTGATCTCATCTCTTTCTAGAATTCCAGGAGTACTCCAGTGGCCAAGCCACCCATTCGCAAGCCCAAGAAGAAGGTCTGCGTGTTCTGCAAGGCCGAGAAGAAGGGCCGCCCGGAAACGATCGACTACAAGGACACCAACCTGCTGCGGAAGTACATTTCCGACCGCGGCAAGATCCGTGCCCGTCGCGTTACCGGCAACTGCAGCCAGCACCAGCGCGACATCGCCATCGCGGTGAAGAACTCGCGCGAGATGGCGCTGCTGCCCTACACGTCCACCGCGCGCTGAGGGGAGCACTAGTCATGGCGAAGATCATTCTCACCACCGACGTGGCGAACCTCGGCGGCCCCGGCGACATCGTCGAGGTCAAGGACGGCTACGCCCGCAACTACCTGCTGCCGCGCGGCTACGCCATCGTGGCCAGCAAGGGCGCGGAGAAGAACGTGCGCACGATCCAGCGCGCGCAGGAATCCCGCCGCATCCGCGACCTCGACCACGCCAAGGAGATCAAGGCGACGCTCGAGGGCCTCGGCGCGATCCAGCTGACCGGCAAGGCCGCAGCCGGCTCGAAGAAGCTGTTCGGCTCGATCACCGCCGGCGAGATCGTCGACGCGATCAAGGCGCAGGGCGGCCCGCTGCTCGACAAGCGCGTCCTCGACCTGCGCGACCACATCAAGACGGTCGGCAAGCACTCGGTCAACGCCCGCCTGCACCCGAACGTGAAGGTGGACCTCCGGCTCGAGGTCAAGGCCACGGCCGCGAACTGACGCTCGCGTCTTTTTCCGCGAACCGCCCCCGGGACTTTCTCCCGGGGGCGGTTTCGTTTCGGCGGACTTCCCGCAGCTCGGACCCGGTCTCGAAACAACTGAAGGCGAAGCGGGAACCAACTCGCGTGCGTTACCATCCAACATGCTGATCTCGCCGCTTGGGGAGCGAGAACTGTGCCAAAGGGGGTCACCGCGTGTCCGACGTACCACCGCCCGCGCCGATCATGGTCGGCGGATACGGATCCGCAGGCGGGTACAAATTCAGCGAGGACGAGGTCGACTCGGTTATCAAGCAGTGGGAAGACCTGCGGGTGAACCTGAACAAGGACCTCTCCGATGCCCGGTTCATCGCCGATGTCAAGCGCCCGGCCGACGAGTTCGCCAGCAACGACTTCATCGCCAAAGGCGCGAACCCTTCCGGACAGACCCTGCTGGAGCAGCACCAGCGCATGGTCGACTATGTCACCAACTTCATCACCGCGTTGAAGGCCGCCAAAAACAAAATCACCGTCGCCGAGCAGGAAGCACGCGACGCCGCAAGCAAGACGAAGGTCTGAGCTGCTCATGCCGCACCGCACCATCCGGATCGCCGCCGCTGCCGTCGCCGCTCTCGGTCTCTTGACCGCGTGCAGCGGAGGAGGAAAAACCGGAGGAGGGGACGCCCCGCCTTCGTCCGCCGCTGCCAGTTCGACAGCCGGGGGCAGCGGATCCGGTCCGAAGGTCCCGGCCCCGCTGCCGACCCAGGACTTGCTGGGCGACAACCCGTGCAAGGTCCTCACCAACGCCGAAGCGACCGATTTCGGCCTGGTCGCGCCCGGCGAGAAGGCGACTGGGCAGGTCCCCGGCTGCGACTGGAGGTCGGCCGACGAAGGCCAGAACTCCATCGGGCTGCGGCTGTCGGCGTCTCAGACCCCGCACGGCATCAGCGACATCTACGACCAGAAGGCCCGGCAGGCGTACTTCCAACCGGTATCTGTCGATGGCTATCCGGGCGTCTATGCCGATACCCAGGACGGTCGGCCTTCCGGCACTTGCACGTTGTGGCTCGGGGTGACCGATCAGCTCGCGGTCGCAGTGATCCCGTCGATCGGTGTCGGTCCTAACAAGAGCAACCCCTGCGGTCTCGCGCAGAAGTTCGCGGGCGCACTGATCAAACACCTGAAGGCGGCATGACCACCCGTCAGCCGGCGCCCGGCTCAGAAGAAGGAGTGGCTCATCATGGGGAATGACGCCAACACCGTAGGCAAGGAACTGAAGTACGCGGCGGGCGGTGCCGTCGCCGGCGCAGCGGTCGGTTCGGTCGTGCCGGTCGTCGGCACGGCGGTCGGCGCTGTCGCAGGTGCCGCGGTCGGCAGCCTCGTCGGCCTGTTCAGCGGAGGTCCGGACGCGGAGCTCGCCCAGGCGGACCTCGGCGGCCGGTCGATCGACGCGCGCACGATCTGGGAGAAGATCCACGTCGGCGACAGCTCGTCGCTGCAGAACGGCGTCCATTCGGCCAACAATCTCAAGACGGTGCACAGCGACCGGATCACCGAGATCGACAACCTGAACAAGAAGATGGACGCCGCCTGGCAGGGCGGCGGCGCCACCGCGGCGCAGGCGGGCGCGCACCCGCTCGGCGTCTGGCTGCAGGACTCGGTCAACAACCTCGGCAAGAGCCACACGTACCTGAACACCCAGGTCGACTGCTTCTCCACGGTCAAGGGCAAGGTCCAGGAGATCGCCAAGGATCCGCCGCACGCCGGGTTCCTCGACGGGATCAACCCGCTGAGCGACAAAGACGACGAGATCAACCAGTACAACGAAACCGGCAAGGCGAACGTCCAGGCCTACACCAACTACTTCAACGCCAGCGGGCAGAACGCGAGCCAGCTGCCGCAGTACAGCGCCTGGCAGGGGAACAACATCTCCAACCCTGGCGGCGGTCCCGGCGACTTCGGCGGCGGGCCTGGCGGCACGGGCGGCAACTTCGGCGGCGGTCCCGGCGGCGGAGGCGGCGGCTTCACCCCGCCGAAGGTGGACACGCCCAAGTTCAACCCGAACATGCCGCCCAACACCCCGCCGCACACCACGGTCCCGACCGGGCCGGGCGGTCCCGGGCACGGCATCACGGACCCGACCGGCCACTACCCCGGCGCGAACGACGGCGTGACGACGTCGGGCTGGACGCCTCCGACCGACCCGAGCAAGTTCAACCCGAGCACGTTCGGTCCCGGCGGCGGCGCCGGCCACTTCGGTCCGGGCGGCGGCGGTGGCGGCGGCGCGGGTTCCGGCGCTGGCGCGGCCTTCGGTCCCGGCGCGTTCGGCGCCGGCGCGGGCTTCGGTCCCGGCGGCACCGGTTCCGGTGCGGCCGCGGGCGGCCTGGCCGGCGGTGCCGGAGCGGGCGGCATGGCCGGAGCCGGTCGCGGCATGGGCGGAGCGGGCAAAGCCGGTGCGGCCGGAATGGGCGGCATGGGTGCCGGAGGCAAGGGCGGCAAGGGCCAGGAGGACGAGGAGCACCAGACGAAGTACCTGGTGGAAGAGGACGCCAACGAACTCTTCGGCTCCGATCAGCTGACCGTCCCGCCGGTTATCGGTGAATGAGGCCAGCCGACGTGATCACGCTTGACCGACCCACCAAGTTCACCCTCCCGACGCTGTACAACCTGATCCGGCGTCGGGGCGGTGAGCCCCATCAGGCCATCGCCGAAACCCCGGTGTTCCACGACCCGGACGCCGAGCGGAAGCTGGACCAGCAGGTCAACGAGGCGCTGACCGAGTCCGGCCTGATGGGACCGCGCGGCATGGACCGCGATCTGCTCGCGCTGATCGAGTCCATCTCGCATCCGCAGCTGGAGTACTACGGCTGGTTCGACGGCACCTTCGAAGACGGCAGCCCCGGCAACTACTCGGTGCTGTGCGGCAGCGGGAACGGCGGCGGCTTCGGGCTGCTCCGGGTCATCGGCGAGAACACCGTCACGGTGTCGCGCCAGCGGCCGGACCTGCTGCTGCAGACGTTCCTCGACCTCCTGCCCGCGGGCAGGGCGGCGGCCGGGCAACCGCTCATCACCAGCCGCAGCGAGTACCAGAGCGGCCGGGCCGCCGGCTCGGAGGACGTTTCGCGGGGCTCGATCATGCAGAGCGGGCAGCGCAACGAGCAGCTTTCGCCGCTCAAGGAGATCCAGCGGATCCTCAAACTGCCGCGCACCGGCAGCGGCGCGCTGTACGTCGCGACCCGCCCGAACGGCGGACGGCGGCGGCGCATCCCGAAGCCGGTGAACTTCATCGACACCAGCGAGGGCCGGTGGCTGATGGAGGAGCGGCCGGGGCAGGACTCGCTCATCGTGTTCACCCCTGGCACTCCGCAGGCCATCTCCGAACGGCTGCGCCAAGCGCAGAGCTCCTTGGGCTGAGCGCCCCGAGCGTTACTCCGGGTGGGGTTCCCGGTACGGCACCGCGAGGTGGCCGGCCGGTGAACCTCACCCGGTTTCGCGTTTGCGGCCGGTTAACCTGCGCTTTTCCCGGATCGCTCACTGTCCGCAGCCATCGGCTGGACCAAGCGGGCCGTTCTCCTTCGTTCAGCCCATCGGGTCGGTGATCTACCGTGCGTAGCAACCATCCACAGGGCAGTGGACCGGCCCGGGTGCGACACGCCGAAGAACCAGTTCGACACGACACGCCGGACGAGTTTTCGCGAAGTTCTCCACAGTCTCTACACAGGCCTTGACCTGCGGGTTTTGCGAAGCCGATCTGCACTGTCCCCACTTTGTCCACAGGCTCACCGGCACCTGTGATTCGTTGCCCCCAGTCATCCACAGGTTGTCCACAGGACGGTCAACACCCGGAATTGCGCTCGTCCTTCCGGGGGATCTAGCGTGCGTTCGCGCCCAGTACTCCCGGTGGCTCCGCGTGGCGGTCATCGGCGCGGGGAACCGTCCGGTCCATCATCGAAGAGGACCGGGCGGACGAGGTGGGAAAGCCGGGCCGACTCCGGCATACTCGAACAGGTGTTCGCCTTGACCGGTCTCTTCGCGAGACGGTCGGCGGGCGCGGTTCGGCACAGGCGCACGCGAGACAGGCGCACGCGAGACGACGGGGCCGGCCGGGACGACGGCTGGGCGAGGGAGGTGTCCGGGCAGTGGCGGTGACCGATGACCGCGGTCCGGCGTACGCGGAGTCCGATCCGGGTCCGAGCGACCCCGGCCCTGGCGGGTTCGACCGCCAGCCGCCGCAGGACATCGCGGCGGAGCAGTCGGTGCTCGGCGGCATGCTGCTGTCGAAGGACGCGGTCGCCGACGTCATCGAGGCGCTCGGCCCCGGCGATTTCTACCGGCCGGCCCACCAGGCCGTGTACGACTGCATCCTCGATCTCTACGGCCGCGGCGAACCGGCCGACCCGATCACCGTGGCGGCCGAACTGGAACGCCGCGGCGAACTCGGCCGCGTCGGCGGGGCGCCGTACCTGCACACGCTCATCGCGACCGTGCCCACCGCGGCCAACGCGGGCTATTACGCCGAGATCGTGTCCGAGAAGGCGGTGCTGCGCCGGCTCGTGGAAGCGGGCACGCGCATCGTGCAGTACGGCTACGGCGCGGCCGCGGCCGACGGCGCGAACATCGACGAGGTCGTCGACCGCGCACAGGCCGCGATTTACGACGTCACCGAACGCCGCACGAGCGAGGACTACGTCGCGCTGGAGGACCTGCTCCAGCCGACCATGGACGAGATCGACGCGATCGCCTCGCGCGGCGGCCAGTCCCAGGGCATCCCGACCGGATTCGCCGACTTCGACGAGCTGACCAACGGCCTGCACCCCGGCCAGATGATCATCGTCGCGGCCCGTCCCGGTGTCGGCAAGTCGACTTTGGGACTGGACTTCGTCCGTTCGGCGTCCATCAAGCACGGCCTGACCAGCGTCATCTTCTCGCTGGAAATGAGCCGCACCGAGATCGTGATGCGCATGTTGTCGGCCGAGGCGAAAATCCGCCTCGCCGACATGCGCGGCGGCAAGATGTCCGACGACGACTGGACGCGGCTGGCCCGCCGGATGAGCGAGGTGTCGGAGGCCCCGCTGTTCGTCGACGACTCGCCGAACATGACGATGATGGAGATCCGCGCGAAGGCCCGCCGGCTCAAACAGCGGCACGACCTGAAGCTCGTGGTCGTCGACTACCTGCAGCTGATGACGTCTGGCAAGCGCGTCGAATCGCGGCAGCAGGAGGTTTCGGAGTTCTCCCGTCAGCTGAAGCTGCTGGCGAAGGAGATCGAGGTGCCGGTGATCGCGATCTCCCAGCTGAACCGTGGTCCGGAACAGCGCACCGACAAGAAGCCGATGCTGTCGGACCTGCGTGAATCCGGTTCGCTGGAGCAGGACGCGGACATCGTCATCCTGATCAACCGCCCGGACGCCTGGGAACGCGACGATCCCCGCGCCGGGGAGGCCGACCTGATCCTGGCGAAGCACCGTGCCGGTCCGACGAGCACGATCGTGGTCGCCCACCAGCTGCACTACAGCCGGTTCGCCGACCTGGCTCACGACTGACATCGACGCTCACTGCGAGCAGATGGTTAAGGGCGTCGACGTGGCGGCCCAAGAGGCACCGGCCTGGATGACGTTCGGCTCGCTGCTCGGCGCTTCCTGCTGGGGTGGGTGCGGTCGGTGGTCCAGGCGAGCGCGGCGATGACGGGGAAGGCTGCCGCGGTGAGGGTGACCGCCTGCCAGTTGCCCAAGTGGTAGGCAAGGGTGCCGAGCTGGGAGCCGATGGCACCGCCGAGGAAGAAGGTGGCGATGTAGACGCTGGTGATCCGAGCGCGGGCGTCGGCGTCGAGTTGGTAGATGGTGTGCTGTCCGAAGATCAGGGAGCACTGCACGGCGCAGTCCAGGAGGACTGCGGCGGCGGCGAGAACGAGGATCTGGTGGGCGGCCATCCCGGCCCAGACGAGGGCGGCGGAGGCGAGCAGGCAGGTCGCGGGGGTGAGCCGGTGGGCGAGCCCTCGGTCGGCGAGGCGGCCCGCGAACGGGGCGACGAGTGCGCCGGCGGCCCCGACGAAAGCGAACAGGCCGATCTGGAGCTGGGAGTAGTTGTACGGCGCGACGGCCAGGACGTAGGAGATAGTCGTCCAGAACGCGCTGAAGGCAGCGAACATGCAGGCGTGGTAGAAGGACCGGCGGCGCAGCTGCGGGTGCACGCGGACCAGACGGGCCGTGGAGCGCAGCAGCGCGGGGTAGGAATGAGTGCTGGTGGAGGCCCGGCGGGGCAGCGCGCGGCGCAGGACAAGGGCCAGGATCGCCATCAGGGCGGCGGAGACCAGGTAGACGGCGCGCCAGCCCGCGACGTCCGCGAGCAGGCTGCCGACGGTGCGGGAGAGCAGGATCCCGGCGAGCAGTCCGCTCATGACCTTGCCCACCACAGCACCGCGCAGGTGATCGGGGGCGAGGTCGGCGGCGTAGGGGACGAGGACCTGTGCGACGACAGAGGTGGCGCCCGCGACGAGCGCGGCGATGAGCAGGACGGTGAAGGTGGGGGCGAGGCCGCCGGCGGCCATGGCCAGGGCCGTGACGGTGAGCAGGACGGAGACCAGGCGGGAGTTCTCGATGCGGTCGCCGAGGGGGACCAGGAACACCATGCCGGCGGCGTAGCCGAGCTGGGTCAGGGTGATCAGCAGGCCGGCGGTCGAGTCCTGGAGCTGGAAGGTCCGGCGCAGCATCTCCAGGAGCGGCTGGGCGTAGTAGAGGTTGGCCGCGGTCAGCCCGCAGGAAGCGGCCAGGAGTACGACCAGCCAGCCGGGCAGTGCTCGCTGTCGCGTGTTCGGCTCCGGTGTGGCACCGGCGGCTGTGGACATGGTCTATCTCCGGATGCGGACGCGGGAGGGGAGAACGTCGATCGCTCGAGCGAGCAGTCGACCAGAATAGAACTAAGGTTCTACATTGAACCTTGATTCAATATAGAACGCGATGAGTACGATGTCAAACATGAAGAACCCGGGCGACCCGCTACCCCAGGGGATCGAAATCGGTGCGCTGTCCAGGATCATTCGGCAGCACTTCGCCGACCGGATCGAGCAGGTCATCGACCCTCTGGGGCTCACTCTCGGGCAGTGGACGGTGCTGCGGGAGCTGAAGCGGACCCCCGGTGCCTCCGCCTCGGAGCTCGCGCGCGCCGCGGTCCACACGCCGCAGGCCGTCAGCCGTCTCATCCGGACCCTGCAGGAGGAGGGACTGGTGGAGCGCTCCCCAGCCCGGGGCCGGGTGGTGGACAACCATCTCACGGCCAAGGGACACAAGCTGATGGACGAGACCTTCATCCAGATTGAGGCCCGGCTGGCTCCGGCACTGGAGAAGTTCGGCAGGGCCAACACCGAGGAGTTCCGCCGTCTGTCTCATCTCCTCATCGAAGCCCTGGAAAACCCGGCCTGAGCCAGCTGATCGGGGGTCACCGGTGGACGCGACGTCGACGCCGTGTCGAGCTGGACGTCGCACACCGCTAAGCCCGGGCGACCTCAGCGGTGTGCGCGGGGAGGTAGCGCTCGCCCAGCACCTGGTCGCTCAGCGGGTCCAGCACGGCCAGCGCCTCGGCGTCCAGGGTGAGGTCCAGCGCGGCCGCGTTCTGCTCCAGCCGGGCCGGGCTGCGGGTGCCCGGAATGGCCGCCATCGCCACCCCGAGCCGCTCGGCCTGGGCGTACACCCAAGCAAGCGCCACCTGGGCCGGGGTGGCATCCAGCCGGCCGGCCACCTCGCGCACGGTCTGCGCGATCGTCTCGTTGGCGTCGCCCGCCTCGCCGGCGAAGCGGGGGTTGGTGCGCCGGAAGTCCTTCTCACCCAGCGCGGAGCGGTCCAGGACGCCGGTCAGGAACCCCCGCCCCAGCGGCGAGTACGGCACCAACCCGACCCCCAGCTCGGCCAGCACCGGGGTGACCGCCTCGACGTCGCGGGTCCACAGCGAGTATTCGCTCTGCACCGCGGTGATCGGATGCACCGCGTGCGCCCGGCGCAGCAGCTCGCCGTCGACCTCGGACAGGCCCAGATGGCGGACCTTGCCGGCCTCGACCAGCTCGGCCATCGCCCCGACTGTCTCCTCGATCTCCACGTCCTGGGGCGGGCGGTGGGCGTAGTACAGGTCGATCACGTCGACGCCCAGCCGCAGCAGCGAGGCGTCGCAGGAGCGCAGCACGTAGTCCCGGGCACCGCGGATGCGACGTGCCTGGTCTCCGGCGCTGCGGTCGATGCCGAACTTCGTGGCCAGCTGCACCTGGTCCCGGCGACCGTGGACGGCCCGGCCCACCAGCACCTCGTTGTGTCCGCTGCCGTAGGCGTCGGCGGTGTCCAGGAACGTGATGCCCAGCTCTAGAGCCCGGTTGATGGTGGCCAGGCCGCCGTCCCAATCGGCGGCACCGTAACTCTCGCTCATCCCCATGCACCCGAGGCCCATCGCGCTGACGGTGAGACCGGACGAGCCGAGTGTGGTTCGGGTGATCATGCGCGGACACTCCTCCTGTTGACGGACGCGTCCGAAGCTAGGAGGTGGAGCGCGCTCCATGTCAAGCGAAGCGACTCAGCCGTCGGACGGGCTCGGGGCGGAATTGGCCAAGGTCTCGCGCTGGGCATCGGCGATCTGCTGGGTGTCGGAGGCGTCCGCGCGGCGGATGACGAACAGCTTCGCGAGAGCCAGCAGGCTCGGCCCGGTGAGCAGCGCCGCGAGCCAGGTCTGCCCGCTTACCCCGACGATCACGCCGCCCGTCAGCATTCCCGCCGCGAGGGCGAAACCGGCCCAGAGCCCGCTGAGATACCGCACGTGCCGACGTCGCTGCTCGTTCTCCAGTTGGCGAAGTTTTCGCTCGCCTTCCTGATGGCAGCGACGTTGCTCGTTCTCGGTCCGGCGCAGCGTCTCCAGGCGATGCTCGTGCTCGCGCTGGAGTTCCGGCTCGAGTGCTTTGAGGGCGATCTCCAGGTGTTCAGGGGAAACCTGGGCCCACATCTGCGCGATCCGCTCAGCGTGGGAGGCATGCTCACTCATCGGACGCCGTCCCCCTGTTGTCGTCATCGCGGGTCGTCGCGGCGCGGAGGGCGTACTCGACGGACGGCTCGCGCAGCAGGTCGGCCGGGGGTGGCCCGAGCGCGAGGAACAGCCGCTGCAAACCGGTGTTCACGCGAGCCGCGGACTCTTGCACCGCGTCGACGGCTGGCGTCGTCCCGCTGGGGAGGCCGTCCAGCCATCGCTGTACCACTTCGACGCGTCGGGCCTGCTCGTTCGCAGCGGTGTCGGGGTGGGCGGGAGCCGGTCGGGTTCCGCCGTGCTGCGGGTGCACATGGCTGAGCAATTGCGCGAGTTTGCTCTGCGCACGAGCGCGACGCGACTTCACCGTTCCCTCGGCGATGCCCAGCAACCGCGCGGTCTCGGCCACCGAGTAGCCCTCGACGTCCACCATCATGACGACAACGCGCTGTTCCTCGGACAGCTCGTTGATCGCATCCATGGCACCGCGGGGAACTACCCGTTCCCAGCGACGGGATTCAGGAAGCGGGAAGGTGGGACGGGCCTGTTTGCGCCGAATCCGGTCCAGGCAGGCCTTCACCACGATGAGATGCAGCCACGTGGCGAGCTGGGCTTCCGCCCGGAACATCGCCGCCTGGCGAAACGCCGAGATCATGGCGTCCTGCAGAGCGTCCGCGGCCTCCTCGGGGTCGCCCAGCGTGCGCAGCGCCACCGCCCACATCCGGTCCCGGTGCCGTTCGATCAGCTCGGCGAACGCAGCCGGATCGCCTCCCAGGTGGCGCGCGAGGAGGTCGGCGTCGCTCAGCGCGGAGGAAGACGAGTCGCCCATCTCGCCCCCTTCGCCCCGGCATCCGGGGGTAGCGGAACCGCTCCGTAGTGCTCCAGCTTAGCTCCGCACGACCCCCGGCGAGGCAGGATTCCAGCGCTCAGCCCTGATGGGGCCGCCAGTCCGCGACCAGCTCCAGCAATCCGGGGAAACGGGCGTTGAGGTCCTCCGCGCGCACCCGGCTGCGGCGTTCCAGCCCGTACTGCCGCTGCCGCAGGACGCCCGCCTCGCGCAGTGCCTTGAAGTGGTGGGTCAGCGACGACTTCGGGCGGTCGAGCCCGAACCAGCCGCACGGATGGTCGTAGGCCTCGCGTTCCAGCAGCAGTTTCCGCACGATCGTCAGCCGCAGCGGATCGCTCAGCGCACCGAGGACGATTTCCAGCCGCAGGTCTTCTCGCGCCGGTTCGGGAAGCGGCGACGGGAGTTCGGCGGGCGGGGCATCCGGGTCGGTCACCGAGGTCGAGCGCATGCCGCCATTCAACCACTCCAGTACGAGATAAGTCGAACTACTGCTAGGTTCGAGTTCATTCGTACTAGTTCGACTTATCTCGTACTGGAGGATCCATGACCGTCGTCGCGCCCTCGCGGGTCAGCAGTCCGTGGCTTGCCGCGTGGCCGGTTACCGCGGTTTTCGTGCTTTCGAACGCGCCTACCCCGCTGTACGTGCTGTGGCAGCACCGGCTCGGGTTCTCCGCTGGCACGCTCACGGTGATCTTCGCGGCCTACATCGCCGGGTTGCTGGCCGCGCTGCTCGTGGCGGGGCGCGCGTCGGACCGGCTCGGGCGCAAACCTGTTGTGCTGCCTGGGGTTTTGCTCGCTCTGCTCGCTTGCGGGTTGTTCGCGGTCGCGACGTCGGTGTTCGCGCTGGCGGTCGCTCGGCTGCTGGCCGGGATCGCGGTCGGCATCACGGTGTCGGCGGGCATGGCGGCGGTCGTCGACGTCGGCGGGCCTGGACGTGCTCGCACTGCGACGCTCGCGGCGTCGACCGCGATGGTGTTCGGCGCTGGACTCGGACCGCTGCTGGCCGGGGCGTTGTCGGAAACGCTGCCGGGGCCGACCGTGACGATCTTCGTGGTTTCGGCCGCGCTCCTGCTCAGCGCGGTCGTCGTGGTTGTTCGTCTGCCGCTCGGGCGACCGGTCGATTCCGGCGCGGGCGGCTGGGTGCGGGTCCCTGCGGTGCCGCGGGCACAACGCAAGTACGTAGCGCTCGGTATCGCGGTTTTCGCGCCGGGGATCACGTCGACGTCGTTCGTGCTTTCCCTCGGACCGGCACTGCTGGCCAGCGTGCTCGGCACCAGCAACCGCCTCCTCGCCGGGGCCACCGCGTTCGTGATGTTCGGTGCGGCGACTGCGGTTCAGTTCGCGGCGAAGCGGCTCGAGGTACGCACCATCCTGCTCACTGGCGCGGCGGCGGGGGTCGCCTGCATGGCCGCGTTGCTAGTCGCCGTCCACGCGCAGTGGATCGCGGCCATCGTGGTGACCGCCGTGTTCGCGGGAGCCGCGCAGGGGCTTGGCCAGCTTGGCGGGCTCACCCTGATCAGCACCCACGTGCCCGAGCGGCGGCGCGCCGAGGCCAACGCTCTGCTCAACTTCGGCGGTTATCTTCCGGCCGCACTGCTGCCCGTCGGCACCGGCTACCTCAGTGACGCCCTCGGAATCGCTACCGGATCGACGGTTTTCGCCGCGCTTCTCGCGCTTGCCGCGCTGACAGCTGGCGGAATCGTGTGGCGTTCGGCCCGCTGACGGTCAGGAACGGCCGCCTGGTTGCCAGTTGTGCACCTCGATCGCGGCGTAGTGCTCAGCGGTGAGCAGTCCGCGCGCCGCGTCGGCATCGGCGGCTTGCACCAGGGCCGCCGTGCCGAGCCAGGCGGTGCCGTCGTCGGACCACAGCGGGCCGTAGGCGATCAAGGCCTCCGTGGCGGCCGGTTCAAGGTCGGCGGCGGGACCGGAACCCAAGCCCAGCACCAAATACAGGTTCGCCGCCTCCGGATCGCCGGGGAACTCCCACATGGTGCGGCCGAGAACGTTGTCCCAGCGGCGGATCAGGACGTCCCGGTAGGCACCGGCCTGGTAATTCGGTTCCGCGAAAGCGAATTCGCGCGCCGCGGCGGCGTCCGGCAGGTCGACGATGTGCACGCTTCCGGTCGGGAGTCCGCCGTTCATGGTGGGGCCACGGGCGATCAGTTCGGCGGCGAAACCGTCCATATAGGACCAATGCTTCTCGAGCAGCTCGGTGCGCAACGCGGCGGAGCCGGGGCGGTCCCGGTGGTAGACGAAGAACTTCACCGGGCGAGTCTGACGCACTTTCCGGGAGCCCGAGCACGAATTCGCCAAGACCGGAAACACGGCGTACGGTTGTAGTTGAAGTTTCAAACACTTGGAGGCAGCCATGGCGACCCGCACCCCGGTCCTGTACCTGAGCCACGGTGCGCCCCCGCTCGCCGACGACGCGACGTGGACCCGGCAGCTCGCGGAATGGTCCGCCGACCTGGCGAAACCTCGCGCGATCCTGGTCGTTTCGGCGCACTGGGAAGAGGCTCCGCTGACGCTCGGCGCGACCACGACGGTCCCGCTGGTCTACGACTTCTGGGGCTTCCCCGAGCGCTACTACCAGGTCACCTACGCCGCGCCGGGAGCGCCGGAGCTGGCCGCGCAGGTGCGCAAACTGCTGCATTCCACCGAAACCCCGGTGCACGACGCGCCTGACCGCGGCCTCGACCACGGCGCGTACGTCCCGCTGGTGGAGATGTTCCCCGCCGCCGACGTCCCGGTGCTGCAGATCTCCATGCCCTCGCTCGATCCGCGGGCGCTCTACGACCTCGGCCGCAAACTCG
This sequence comes from Amycolatopsis sp. NPDC054798, assembly GCF_053611505.1. NCBI lineage: Bacteria > Bacillati > Actinomycetota > Actinomycetes > Pseudonocardiales > Pseudonocardiaceae > Amycolatopsis > Amycolatopsis sp. NPDC054798. The sequence continues at coordinate 37,364 of NZ_JBSHAM010000037.1, forward strand.
CGCCGTTGCGCGACGAAGGCGTACTGATCATCGGCAGCGGATTCTTCACCCACAACCTCCGCGCGATGCAGGAAGTCAACGGCACCAACGGAACTCCGCCGGGGTGGTCCGCGGAATTCGACCACTGGGGCGACGAGGTGCTGCGCGCCCGCGACCTCGACGCGTTGCTCGACTTCCAGCACAAAGCCCCCGCCGCCGCGATGGCCCACCCGCGGATCGAGCATTTCGCGCCGCTGTTCGTGTCGCTCGGGGCCAGTTCGGCCGAGGGCGAGGGCCGCACGGTGATCGACGGCTTCTGGCACGGCCTGGCAAAGCGATCGCTCGAATTTTCCTGACCCAGCACAAAAAACGGGCCCGGAAGCACGTGGCTTCCGGGCCCGCCCGGGGTTACCCCCGGCTCGCTTCAGGCGAAGCGGTTCACTTCTTGAAGATGCCGGTCACCTTCGCGGCCAGCTTCTGGAACGCACCCAGCGGACCGGTCGCGTCACCGGCAGCCGGAGTGGTCGGCAGGGTCGTCGGCGCACCCGGAACGGCGGGCAGCGCGGTGACGGCCGGCAGCTGGTTCAGCGTCGGCAGCGACGTCTTCACCGGCAGCTGAGCGGGAACGGCGGGAACGTCCGCACGCTCGGCGCCCGGCAGCGCCGGAACACCCGGCAGCGCCGGGGCCGACGGCAGGTGGACGCCGTTCTGAAGCCCGGACACCGACGGCAGCGCCGAAGCACCCTTCAGCTGGTTCAGCTGACCCAGCGCGGACAGGCCGCTGACCTGCGGCACGTCGGCACGCTGGGCACCCGGCAGGGCCGGGGCGGGCAGCGTGGTGGCGGTGGGCAGGCTGCCCAGGCCCGGCAGCGCCGGAGCCGACGGCAGCGACGGCGCGGCCGAGGAGCCACCCGGCACGGCGGGCAGCGCGGGGAGCTGGTCAGCGCCCATCTCGCCGCCGATCGGCACGTCGATGGCCGGCGGCTCCTCGACGTCGGTCGCGTTGGGGGCCTCGGCGGTGGCCACGCCGAGCACCTCCAGCGGCACGTCGTAGACCTGCACCAGCGCACCCAGCGGGTGGTAGAAGTCGAAGCCGGACAGGGCTTCGCCGGTGCCGTCGGTGTTGGTGTCGTCGTCGCCGTCGGTCACGTCGGTGACGTTGTCGCCGACCGCGTGCGCCACGCCGCCCACGGCCACGCCGTCGCCGAAGACCTGCGCAACAGCCGGGACCGGGAAGTCGAGGATGTCGCCCGAGATCGAGCCCTCGGTGCCCGAGGTGGTGTCCTCGCCAGCGTCGGTGACGACGGTGTTGTTCATGGCGTCGCCCGAGGACACGCCCGCCGCGGAGACCGCGTCGCCGAAGACCTGCGCCACCGGAGCGGCGTCCGCGCCGACGATGTCGCCCGCGACCGCGCCACCGTCACCGTTGGTGGTGGCGTCGCCGCCCGCAGTGGAGGTGACGTCGTTGGTGGCGGTGCCATGGCCGATCGCGCCCCCGGCGACCCCGTCGCCGAAGATGGTGCCCGCACCGGCGATCGGAGCCTTGACGATGTCGCCGGCGAGCGCGCCGTCCTTGCCGTCGGCGCTGGCGTTGCCGCCCGCCTTCGAGTCGGTCAGGTTGGTGCTGTCGCCGGTACCGATGCCGGCCACCGAACCGCCGACGCCGTGGCCCTGGACCGGCAGCGAGACCGGAGCCTCGACGAGGTTGCCCGCGCCCGCGCCCTGCGCGCCGGTCGCGTGCACGTCGCCACCCGCGGTGGAGGTGGTGTCGTTGCTGGCCTTGCCGTGGCCCTGGCCGACGAACGAGGCACCGTCGCCGAACACCTGCACCGGCAGCGAAGCCGGAACGGTGCCGAGGTTCGAGCTGAGGAAACCGTTGTCGTCAGCGGTGTTCCCGCCGCCGCCGGCCTTCACGACCTTGGTCTCGGAGCCGTCGGCCGAGCCCTGCCCGATGAACGAGCCGCCCACGCCGAACACCTCGGCCGGCGCGGCCACCGGGACCTGCACGATGTTGCCCGAGCCGGACGAGTCATTGCCCTGGGTGCCGTCGTAGTTGCCCGCGGTGACGGTCTTGGTCTCGGTCGAGGTGCCCGAGGCGTTGCCGATGTGGCTGCCGCCGATGCCGTGCACCTCGGGGGCGCCCGCGATCTGGCTGTTGACGATGTTGCCGGTCAGCGTCGAGCCGTTGCCGGTGGTGTAGCTGCCGTCACCGGAGGTGGCGGTGGTGGTGTTGTCGCAGTTCGCGACCGCGCGGCCGATGTAGGTGCCGCCCACGCCGCACGCCTCGACCGGGAGCGCCACTGCCGGGTCGACCACGTTGGCCGAGCCGGCGGCGTCGTTGCCGCTCGTCTTCACGAAGCCGCCGGAGGTGGCGGTGGTCTCGTGGGTGGAGGAGGAGGCCTGCCGGCCGACCGTGCCGGTGTCGGCGTTGCCGATCCACGAAGCGGCGACGGACGCGACGTTCGCGACCGGGCTCGTCTGCGCGGCGGCGGCGTTGCCGGACAGGAACGACTGGTCCCCGTCGGTTTCCTCGTAGGTCGGGAGGCCGTGCAGGCTGCCCGGACGGGTGTCGCCCGCCTTGGCGTCCGCCGAGGAGCTGGAGACGGAGTCCGCGTCCGAGCCCCACGCGCCGGCGGCGTTGCCGTTGAACTTGACCGGCAGCGCGATCGGCACGCCGACCACGTTGCCGCTGCCCGCGGCGCCCTTGCCGTTGGTCTTCATCGAACCGCCGGAGGCGGCGGTGGTGTCGGCGTTGTAGTCGCTGTAGGCGTTGCCGAGGATCCAGGACGCGGCGTTGCCGGTCACCTGGACCGGGGTCGCGAACTGGCCGCCGACGACGTTGCCGGACAGGCCGGAGCCCTCGCCGGTGGTGTCGATGTTCCCGGTCTCGGTCGTGCTCTGGTGCGCCGAACCGCCCTTGACCGCACCGCTGCCGCCGGCCAGGCCGACGCCGTTGCCCGCGATCTGCACCGGGAGCGCCCAGTCGAGCGCCACGACGTTGCCCGCGATGCCGGAGTGCTTGCCGTCGGTCGCGGTGTCCTGGTTGTGGGTGTAGGTCTGGTCGTGGTCGCCGCCCTGGACGTGCGCGTCGCCGATGACACCGACGGCGTTGTCCACGATCTGGACCGGGACGACGAGGTCCCCGTTGACCTTGTTGCCCTTGAACACGTCGCGGGTCGGCTCAAGCTGCTGCCGGGGCGCGTCGCCCTTGGGGAGGCTGCCGGTCAGGCTGCCCGCGGAGCCGCCGGGCGTCTTCGCCGAGGCGAGCGCTCCCTTCACGGCCGAGGTGACGGGCTTGGTGCTGATCTCGTTGTGGTGCGCCGGGAGGTCGACCTGCCCGAGCGGGGTGCCGATCGCGTTGTTGGCCTCGTCGATCGGGACGGTGACGTTCAGGTCGAGCGGGGAGGCCGGGGTGTCCGGGTTGACGTTCTCGTCGGCCGAGGCGATGCCGGTGCCCAGCATCAGCAACCCACCCGTGACCAACGCGGTCTGGAGTCCGCGCTTTGCCCAGGTCTGCATGGGGTTTTTCTCCTTCATATCGGGGTCCCTTGCGGGTTTGTGGCGGTGTTCCTGCGTCTCAGGAATGCACCGGGGAATGCGTGCGCGGAAATTGCGCAGCGCGCGAAAAACCCGCGGGATATGTGTCGATGACGGCGACCGCACGCGAAGGCGTGCAGAGGGTGCGTCAAAGACCCCGCGGGTGAAGTGGATCAGTCAGGAGTGACGCCGGGCTGTTCGCCCGGGGTGCGCGGCGTGTGCGCGAGGCCGGTGCGGGTCGAACCCGCAACAGCGCTGTCGACGGCGGCGGCGACCCAGGAGGGAACGCCGAAGTGCAAACCGTCGAGGTGTCCGCCGGGCGCGGTGTTGCCACCGGCCGGGGAGTTCGGGATGGAGAGCGGCGCGGCCGGAAGCTGCGCCGGGGAGAACGGGGCACCGGGCAGACCACGGTCGCCGTGGTGCCGCGCCGGCAGTTCGGCGCCCTGCACCGGAGCGGTGGACTGAACGTCCGCTTCCGGGAAGACCGACTGCAGTGCGTCGGACGTGGTGATCGCGGCGGCGCCGAGGTTTTGCTCCGCCTCGGCGGGCTGCTCGGGAATACCCGTGCCCGGCGCGGGCAGCTGCTCGGAGCCGGGGGCCGGAACGTCCGGCAGTTTCGGCAGATCGACCAGGTTCGAGGGAGTGCTCGGGTCGAGCAGGTCCCACAGCTTCCGGCCGAAATCCTGTGCGGCGGGCGGCGGGGTGGTCGCGTCGGCGATCACCTGGCGGGCGTCCTCCGGCTTGCGCGCGATGTGCTCGAGCGAGCCGACCGTGCGCTGCACCGGCTTGACGACCGCCTGCTGCCCGAGGTCGCTCACCGCGGCGCTGACCTTTCCGGCGGCCTCCTGGCCGTCGGCGAGGTCGTCGCGGTGTGGACCGCTGAGCCGGTCGAGCGAGCAGGTGGGCCGCGACGTGCCTGGTTCAGACCACGTGGTGGCACCCTGGCCACACGACGAAAGCCCTTGCACCGCACCGGTGACCTCGCCCGCGAACCGGGACGCGCCGTCGGTGACGTCGCTGATCCCCGCGGTCGTCGCGTCGGTGACCGGCGTGACGCTCGCGTCGACCGTGTCCGCCGAAGCGGCGGAAGAGGAGACGGCCCACGCGGCCGCGGTGGCCGCGAGCGCGCCGCCGACGACGAACAACGCACGCGACGCGAGACGGCCGAAGCGCGTCGCGCCCCGCCTCTCGTGCACAGCGTCGTTCGTCACAGGTGATTTCTCCTCAGGCGAAAAATGATTTCGGTTTTTCGGCGGAACGGCACAGTTCCGCGGTGGTGCAAAACCGAGACAACCAAATTCACTGCCCTCCGCGCATCCTCGACACGACTTGATGCCACCATCGTGTGAACAACACAGAGTGTGGCCGGGCCTCACGATGGGTCATCCCAGGAGAAGACAGCCGGTTACTCCGGAGTCGGTTCGCGCGGCCGTGGCGAAGCGGTGATTCACACCGGCCACTGGGCGATCCGCCCAGTTTTCGCCGGCCGGGCCGATACGGTTGACCCTGTGAGCCAGCCAGGGCGCGGACAACGCGAACAACCGTCCCTTTCCGATCCAGTCGCCGACGTCACCGGCTTCATCCCGCGCGGCCTGCGCGTATCCGCCGCGCTGTCGTGGCGGTTCATCGTGGTGATCGCCGCGCTGTACGCGGTGGTGTGGCTGCTGGGCTATCTCGCGTCGGTCGTGGTGCCGGTGTCGATCGCGCTGCTGCTTTCGGCGCTGCTGGCCCCGGCGGTGTCGCGGCTCGTGCAGATCCGCTTCCCGCGCGGGCTGGCCACGGCGATCGTGCTCGTGGCCGGGCTCGCCGTGCTCGGCGGCCTGCTGACGTTCGTGATCACCCAGTTCTCCAGCGGCCTTCCCGAACTGCAGCAGCAGCTGACCACGAGCCTCAACCAGATCAAGGACTGGCTGATCAACGGTCCGCTGCACCTGCGCCAGGAGCAGATCCAGGACTTCATCAACCAGGCGATCGGCTTCCTGCAGAACAACCAGGCGTCGATCACCACCACCGCACTGACCACGGCGGGGACCGTCGGCGAGATCCTCACCGGCTTCGTGCTGACGCTCTTCGTCACGATCTTCTTCCTCGCCGGGGGCGGCGGCATCTGGTCGTTCCTGGTGCGCGGCGTGCCGCAGCGGGTGCGCCGGCGGGTGGACGTGGCGGGCAGGCGCGGCTTCGCGTCGCTGGTCAGCTACATCCGCGCGACAGCGGCGGTGGCCGTGGTCGACGCGGTCGGCATCGGCATCGGGCTGTGGATCGTCGGCGTGCCGCTGGTGATCCCGCTGGCGACACTGGTGTTCCTCGGCGCGTTCATCCCGATCATCGGCGCGCTGATCACCGGCGGCGTCGCGGTGCTGATCGCGCTCGTGTCGAAGGGGATCATCGGCGCGGTGGTCGTGCTGGCCATCGTGGTCGGCGTGATGCAGCTGGAAAGCCACGTGCTGCAGCCGCTGCTGCTCGGCCGCGCGGTGCGGCTGCATCCGCTCGCGGTGGTTCTCGCGATCGCCATCGGACTGGTCGCCGCGGGGATCGCGGGCGCGCTGCTCGCGGTGCCGCTGCTGGCCGTGCTCAACTCCGGGGTCCGGTCGCTGCTGCACGAACACGATCCCGATCCGGCGACGGTCGACGCGCTGCACAGCCAAGCCGCGAACCCGAACGACGACCCTGAAGAGGGCACGGACGACAAGACCGACAAGGACGCCGGCTCCGGCGAAGACGAGAAGTGAGCGTTCGATCCATCCGAGATCCGGTGGCACCGCTGTGGCGCGGTGTCGTGGTGCTGCGCGTCGTCACGTGGTTGTTCGCGCTGGCAGTGGCGATCGCGCACCACTCGGGCTTCCAGCGGCCGTGGCTGGGGTGGGTCGTCATCGGAGTGATGGCCGTGTGGTCTGTCGTGTCGAGTCTGGCGTACATGCGCGAGAACGGACGGCACCGCTGGCTGGTGATCTTCGACCTCGTACTCACCACAGCGCTCCTGCTCACGTCGCCATGGATCCTGTCGGACGCGCAGTTCGACAACGCGACTACGCCGTTGATCACCACGGTCTGGGCGGCGGTAGCGCCGATCGCGGTGGCAACGCGCTTCGGCGCGCGCAGGGGCGTACTAGCGGGCCTCGTCATAGCAGTAAGTACTGGTGTCGCACGCGCGCACGTCGACATCGACGTCATCCGTGACGGCGTGCTGTTGTGCGCGAGCGGGCTCCTTGTCGGCATGGCGGCGACGCTCGCGCGTAGCTCCGCCGAAGCGCTCGCACGCGCACTTCGCACCGAAGCAGCGACGGCCGAGCGCGAACGGCTCGCGCGCTCGATTCACGACAGCGTGCTTCAGGTCCTCGCGCGCGTACGGCGGCGCGGTCTCGAAGTAGGCGGCGAAGCAGCAGAGCTGGCACGGCTCGCGGGGGAGCAGGAGATCGCGTTGCGCGCGTTGGTGAGCAGCGAGCCGACGCGGTCCGGCGACACCGCAGACCTCCGTTCGGCGTTGCAGCTGCTGGCGACCACCTCGGTGCAGGTCTCGACCCCGGCCGGCACGGTGGACCTGCCCGCGCACGTCACCGAGGAACTCGTCGCGATCACCCGGGAAGCACTGGCTAACGTGGAGAAACACGCCGGCCCGGACGCACACGCCTGGGTGCTGCTGGAAGACCTCGGCGGCGAGGTCGTGGTGAGCATCCGCGACGACGGGCCGGGGATCGAAAACGGCAGGCTGGAACGAGCCGAGGCCGAGGGCAGGCTCGGGGTCGTGAAGTCGATTCGCGGCCGGGTGAAAGACCTCGGCGGGACCGCGGTGCTGGACAGCGCTCCCGGCCGGGGCACGGAGTGGGAAGTGCGGGTGCCAGCCACGATGAGGGACGGGCGATGACGGAACGGACGATCTCCGTGATGGTGGTCGACGACCACCCGATCTGGCGCGACGGCGTGGCCCGCGACCTGTCCGAGAACGGGTTCGAGGTGGCCGCGACCGCCCCGGACGCGCCGGCGGCGATCCGGATCGCGCGCACGGTGCGACCGGACGTGGTGCTGATGGACCTGAACCTCGGCGGCACGTCGGGTGTCGAGGCGACCCGCGAGATCACCGCGGCGGCGCCGGACACGCGCGTGCTGGTGCTCTCGGCCAGCGGCGAGCACAACGACGTGCTGGAAGCGGTGAAGGCGGGCGCGTCGGGCTACCTGGTGAAATCGGCGTCCGCGGCGGAACTGGTGGACGCGGTGCGCCGCACGGCCGACGGCGACCCGGTATTCACCGCCGGGCTGGCGGGCCTAGTGCTCGGTGAGTACCGGCGGATGGCGGACGCCCCGGACGGCGTGCCGGAACCGCCGCGGCTCACCGACCGGGAGACCGACGTGCTCCGGCTGGTCGCGAAGGGACTGACCGCGCGGCAGATCGCGGAGCGGCTGGTGCTGTCGCACCGGACGGTGGAGAACCACGTGCAGTCGACGTTGCGGAAACTGCAACTGCACAACCGGGTCGAGCTGGCGCGGTACGCGATCGAACACGGGCTGGACGAGGACTGAGGTCAGGAGGTCGCGACCCCGGCGGCCTGCTGCGCTGAAGCGAGTTTCGCCTTCCCCAGCCGCCACGCCGGTTCGCTCGGATGCCACGCCGCGACCACCCCGTCGTCCACGATCAGGTCGCCGGCTTCCGTCCACTCCAGGCCGGAGTGCTTCAGGTTTTCCGTCGAATACGGCATCGACGGCGTTTGCTGCCAGGTGCCGTCGCTCAGATTCAACAGCCACAGGTCCCGGGTCTGCGTGCCGGTTCCGGGGAATGACGGGGTGCCGAAATCGACCGCGGCGACACTGCCGTCCCGGCTGGGCAGCACGTACGGATTGGGCTCCGGGACCGGCAGAGTCACCGGTTTCCGCGCACCGCTGCGCAGGTCAAGCACGGTCAGGTCGGTGAGGCCGCCGAGGACGAGCCGGTCGCCAGCCGCGGCGAGGATGCGCGGCGACTGCTGCACGGAGCGCCCGGTGGCCGGGTCGATCAGGACGTCAACGGTGTCCGCGCCCCCGTTGCCGACAGTGATCAGCAATCCGTGCGACGTCTCCACCCGGACGAGCGTGCGGCATGACGCCACCGTGCCCCGGCCGAACGAGACACCGGTGAGCGCGACGTGTTCCAGCCGGCAGAGGTCCGGACCGTCCTCGCGGATCAGCCACACGCTGGTGCCGTCCGCACCGGGGGCCGCGCTCATCGCTTTGCCGAGCGACCGCGGTGCCGAAAGCCCCAGGTAGACATACACCTCGGCCGGAGGACAACCGGATTGCTGGCAGGTCGGCGCGGTCAGCACGACCGGGGTGTGGCCGACGCGCACCACCGACACCACCCGCTGCCCGCCGGGAACGCCGGGCAGGGTTCCGCGCGCGCCCGAGTCGGCGTCGAACACTGTCGGCGGGGACGTGGCCAGCAACAACTCCACCCCGATGCCGCCGGTGGCGACGTTTCCCTCGATGCCGGTCGGCGGAGGCAGGGTCGGCGGGGCCGGCGTCGGGCGCGCCGAACTCACCGGGGCGGGCGCCGGAGCGCCGCTCGTGCAGGAGATCAGCAGGCAACCGGCCGCGGCCAGCGCGACCATTGCGCGGAGTACGGGTCCGTTCAGGGTTTTTCCCCGATCTGCCAGCGGAAATCGAGTTCTACCATCGATGTCATGGCCGAGGAAGAGACGATCGCCGCGCAGCCCGCGACCGAGACCAAGCCGTTGACCGCGCGCGACATCCGGGTGTCCGACGACGAACGCGAACACGTCGTCGGGGTGCTGCAGAAAGCCATCGGGCAGGGGATGCTCACCCTCGACGAGTTCACCGAACGCACCGACCAGGCGCTCGCGGCCCGCACCCGGGGCGATCTCAACGCCGTCCTCGCCGACCTGCCCGGGCTGGTGCACCCCGGCGCGGCCCCGCAGTACTCGCCGCTGCCCGACCCGCCCGGCTACGCACCGAACTACGGGCTTGGCCAGCGGCTCGAACTCAACGCCAAGTACTCGTCACTGCAGCGCAGCGGCCCGTGGCAGGTCCCGGCCGCGATGGTGGTGCGCAACAAGTACGGCAGCACCAAACTCGATTTCACCGAGGCCCGCGTCGCCACCCCGGTGGTGCAGATCGAACTCGACGCGAAATGGGGTTCGGTCGAACTGGTCATCCCGCAGCACGCGGCGGTGGACTACAACTCGATCACCGAGATCAAGTTCGGCTCGCTCGACGACAAGACCGGCAGCAACGGCCGCGCGGGCACCCCGCGCTACGTGCTGACCGGACGCATCCACGGAGGCTCGCTGGTCATCCGCCACCCTCGGCGGGGCATTTTCGGCTGACCAGCGTCCGGCGCCGGATCCGGTTACCCCATCTCTCACCGGGTCCGGCGTCCCCTTACCGGGAGACCGCCTCCGCGACCGCCTTGCGCGCCGAGGCCGGATCGGCGGTGGCCAGCGCCGCCGCCGCGATCTCCCGCGCCTGTTCCCGCGACACTGTCGCGAGGCTCGCGCCGACCGCCCGGACCGCCGGGGCGTTCATCGACAGACTCGTCAGGCCGAGCCCGGCCAGCACCAGCGCGAGCCGCGGGTCGGCCGCGGCCTCGCCGCACACGCCCGCCGGTTTGCCGGTCGCTTCCGCCGCGTCGCCGATCAGCTTCAGCAGGCGCAGGAGGCCGGGCTGCCACGGGTCGTTCAGCTTCGCGACCGCGCCGAGCTGGCGGTCGGCGGCGAAGGTGTATTGGGCCAGGTCGTTGGTGCCGACGGACACGAAGTCGACCGCTTCCAGGATTTCCCGCGCCAGCAATGCGGCGGCGGGAATCTCGATCATCACGCCCGCGCGCGCGATCCCGGCGGCGCGCACGCGCTCGGCGAACCAGGCGGCTTCCTCGACGGTGCCGACCATCGGGGCCATCACCGAAACTTCCGCGCCGGAGTCCTCCGCCGCGCCCGCGATGGCTTCCAGCTGGCGGTCGAGCACCTCGGGCCGGTCGAAAGCGATCCGCAGGCCACGGACACCGAGCGCCGGGTTGGGCTCGTCGTCCGGAGACAGGAACGCGAGCGGTTTGTCCGCGCCCGCGTCCAGCGTGCGCACGATGACCGGCTTGCCGCGGAACGGCGAAAGCACTGCGGCATAAGCTTTTCGCTGCTCTTCGACGGACGGCTCGGCCGGTGCGTCGAGGTAGCAGAACTCGGTGCGGAACAGGCCGACGCCCTCGGCGCCCGCGTCCGCGGCGGCCTGCGCGTCGGCCGGGGAGCCGACGTTGCCGTACACCTTCACCCGGTGCCCGTCGGACAGTTCGCCGACGCCGTTCCATTCGGCCGGGCCGGACGCGGCGGCGGTGACGATCGGCGCGGACGCGTCGACCGCCTCGATCACGCCGGTGTCGCCGTCGACCGACAGCGCCTTCGCCTCGGACGCCAGCAGCCCGCGCACCGCGACGACCGCCGGAATCCCCAGCGCCCGCGCGAGAATCGCGGTGTGGCTCGTCGGGCCGCCCTCCTCGGTGACCAGCGCGAGCACCTTCGCCGGGTCGAGACCAGCGGTGTCGGCAGGCGCGAGGTCGCGGGCGACGAGAACGCTCGGCGAAGTCAGCTCAGGCACCCCGGGCGGGGCGACGCCGAGCAGTTCGGCGACAAGCCGGTCGCGCACGTCGCGCACGTCGCGGACCCGCTCGGCCATGTACCCGCCAGCGGCCGCGAGTGCTTCCGCGAAACCTTCGGCGGCCTGGTAGACGGCGCGGGCCGCGGGTAGGTTCCGCGCCGTCACCAGCTGTTGAGCCTGAGTGGTGAGCGCCGGGTCGGCGGCCATCGCGGCCGTGGTGATGAGGATCGTCGCGGCCTCGCCGGTCGCGGCCTCGGCCTGCGCTTCGAGCCGCGCGGCGACCGCCTGCGCGGCGGGTTCGATCCGGGCCGCCTCCGCTGCCGGATCGGCCGGCGCTGGCGTGCTGGCGGGTTCCCCGAGCGGCTCGGCGACCCGCACGACGGGTCCGCTCGCGCGTCCGGGGCTCACCGCGACCCCGGTCAGCGAGGAACCGGCAGCGGACTCGGCCGGAGCGGCGGCACTCTCAGACATGGTCTAGACCATAGCTCACGTAGACCTCGATCTCTCGCGGCGCCGCGTCCGTTTCCCGATTTCGTACCCGTTCGACCACCGGACGCACCTCCTCGTGCCACCAAGCGCTGGCCAGTTCCGCGCGGTCGCGCAGGACCCGGCCCCGCAAAGTCTGCCGGAAACCCCAGGCCTCCGCCGAGTCCGCGAGCCGGAACCAGTCGGCCGGGTCGTCCAGCCACAGGTCGGTGCGATCGGCGTCGGCGAGCGGGACCCGCTCCAGAAACATCCGTTCGGCCTTCTTCGACGGCAGATCCGCCATCGTCAGGCAGCGCATCGCCGGAGCGGTCGGACCGGACGTCGGCTACGACCGTCTCGGCTCCGCGCGCCCTGGCCAGCGCGATCCGGTGGTGTCCGTCCTCCACGAAGTACATGTCGCCCAGCCGCACGAGCCGCACCGGCGGGAGCTCCCCGACGGCGCCGGCGATCGCCTGCCAACGGTCCCGCAGGGCGCGATTGCGAGGCCGGAAGAGCCGGTCGAAATCCTCGGCACGCGCGAGTGACCCCACCACGCCCTCGACCGGGACCGAGCGCAACCCCTCGTAGGTTTCCGCTGTTCTGCCCAACGCGGCGAGCGTCTCGTCGAGCGACATCAACTCCAGCGGATCACGCCGCCGCGCCGCAGCGGCCATCCGCAACCGGGTCGCGTACCCCTGCCACCACGCTGAACGGAACGAATCGCCCACGTGGTCCACAACACGACCCGGACGTGACTCATTCCAGCTCGGCGGCCGTCGGATACGACGGTTGAGCACCGTGGCGGGTCACGGTCACGGCGGCCACCTTCACCGCCCGTTCGGCGGCTTCGACCAGCTCAGCACCGTCGGCGAGGGCCGCGGCCAGCGCGCCGGCGAACGCGTCGCCCGCGCCCGTGGTGTCGACCGCTTCCACCTTGGGCGACTCGACGGTTGTCGACTTATCACCCTCGATCACCGCCGCGCCCTTGGCCCCGAGCGTGACCACCGCCGCGCGGGGTCCGAGGTCGAGCAGCTCGCGCGGATCAGCGTCCTCCGAACCGAGCAGGTAGGCGGCCTCGTGCTCGTTGACCAGCAGGACGTCCAGCGCGGCCAGCGTTTCCCGCGACACCTCGGCCGCCGGGGAGAGGTTCAGCAGCACCCGCGCGCCGTTGCCGTGCGCCCGCACCACCGCGCGTTCGATCGTCGGCAGCGGCACCTCCAGCGAAGCGACCAGCACGCGAACGCCGTCCAGCGCCTCGTCGGTGACGTCGCCGGGTTCCAGCGCGGAGTTCGCACCGGGGGAGACGAGGATGGAATTTTCCCCGTCCGGAGTCACGGTGATGTAGGCGATTCCGGTAGGCCGATCGACTGTCCGCACGAATTGCGTATCAACCCCCGCATTTGACAGCGAATCCCGCAGCATTTGACCGTAGGCGTCGTCGCCGACCGCACCGAGCAGCGCGACGTCCGCGCCGAGTTTTCCCGCCGCGACCGCGGTATTCGCACCCTTGCCGCCGGGGGACAACGCGGTGTCGCCGCCCAGCACCGTCTCGCCGCCGCCGGGGCGACGGTCGACCGGCACCACCAAATCGGCATTCGCGGACCCGACCACCAGCACCGCAGCACTCATGCCGCCACTCTGCCACGGCCCGTCCTTTCCGCCATCTGTGCCCGAAAGTGAAAGCGTTTGTAACTTTCGCGGCGCTCAGTGCGACAATCAGGCGGAACAGCGTCAGCCCGTCACTCGATCGGGGGATCCGTATCCCCCGGGCGTCACTTCTGAGACGGGCTTCGCTCTTCTTCGAGCGTCACTGGCCTCGAGCCGATGACGTTGCCCCGACCGGAAGCGCACCGGAGAGGGCATCGGGTCGCCGGCGCCGATCACGTAGCCCCCCGAGTGATCGGCGTCGGCGGCGCCCCGGTTCTCGCGCCAAGTGCCGAAATAGGTGTCCAGACCACCTAGACTGCCCAGATGAGCAGCCCCACACGCAGGGGTCGCGCGCGAGCGGCTACCGAATCCGACATCCGCCGGACCGCGCGAAACCTGCTGGTAGGCCAGGGCCCGGAAGCCGTGACGCTGCGGGCCATCGCCCGGGAGCTGGGGATCACCGCACCGGCTCTCTACCGTTACTACGAATCCCGCGACGACCTGCTGGAGAACCTCCGCCTGGACGTCTGCACCGACCTCGCCGCCGAGATCGCCGAGGACATCGCGGAACTCAAGGACGAAGGCCTGCTGCAGCTGTTCCAGATCTGCAAAGGCTTCCGCCGCTGGGCACTGACCCACACCAAGGAATTCACCCTGGTGTTCGCGTCGCCGACCGGGGCCACCGGCACCGCGACCGGCAGCGCGCTGCGCAGGCTCGACGAGCCGTTCGGCCGGATCTTCCTCGCCGCGGCCGGCCACGTGCTCGCCCAGCACGACCTGGTCATGCCGCCGAACGACGTGGTCCCGCCCGAACTCCGCGACGACCTCACCGCGTTCCAGCAGGATCTGCTCACGGTGCTCAAGGAGTCCGGGCGGGAAATCCCGCCGGAGAAGCTGGACCTCGGGCTCACCTACCTGATGATCACCTTCTGGGCGCGGCTCTACGGCCACGTGACCCTCGAGGTGTTCGGCAACTACCCGATCCCGGTGTCCAAACCGGACGTGCTGTTCGAGGCCATGCTCACCGACCTCGCCCGCGACGTCGGCCTCTACTCCGGTTAGGCCGCGTGCCCGCCGTCGACCGAGAGGGTCGCGGCGGTGATGTACGCGCTGTCCGGCGACGCCAGGAAGGCCACCGCGTCCGCGACCTCCGCCGGATTGCCGTACCGGCCCGCCGCGGTCATGGACGCCTGGTCCGCGGCGTACGGGCCGTCCGCCGGGTTCATTTCGGTGTCGGTGGGTCCCGGGTGCACCAGGTTCACCGTCACGCCGTTCGGAGCCAGTTCGCGGGCCAGCGCCTTGGTCAGCCCGACCATCGCGGACTTGCTGACCGCGTACAGCACCATTCCCGGCCCCGGCACGCGATCGGTGACGCAGCTGCCGATCGTGATCACCCGGCCGCCTTCGCCGAGATGCGCGGCCGCCGCCTTGGTCGCGGCCAGCACCCCGCGCACGTTCACCGCGAGCACGCGGTCGACGTCGTCCATGCCAGTCTGCTGCAACGGTCCGACAAAACCCACGCCCGCGTTGTTGACCAGCACGTCCAGCCGCCCGAACTCGGCGACCGCCGCTTCCACCGCGGCCTCCACCGCCGCTGCGTCCGCGTTGTCCGCGCGGACCGCGAGCGCGCGCCGCCCGAGCGCCTTGATCCGGTCGACAACCTCCGCTGCCTGCTCGGCGTTCACCGCGTAGGTGAGCACCACATCCGCCCCAGCCTCGGCGAGCCGCGTGGCCGTCGCCGCACCGATTCCGCGGCTGCCGCCAGTCACCAGCGCCACTTTGCCGTCGAGGTTCATGTCCGTCCTTCCAGTGTGTTTCCCTTGTCCCCCAATACAAGCGGCGGAAGGCGGACGAAGCTGGCGTCTTTCGGTCGTGACGATCCGAGGGCTCTCCGGCAGCAAAAAACCGGCCCGGGAGAGATCCCGGGCCGGTTTTTCGCTGAAGGCTCAGAGCACGATGTTGACCAGACGGCCCGGCACCACGATCACCTTGCGCGGCGTCTTGTCGCCGACCAGCGCGGCGATCTTCTCGTCGGCCAGCGCCGCCGCCTGCACCGCGTCGTTCTTCGCGTCCGCGGCCACGGTGATCCGCGAACGGACCTTGCCGTTGACCTGGATCGGGTACTCGACCGAGTCCTCGACCAGGTACTTCTCGTCCACGACCGGGAACGGCCCGTGCACCAGCGAATCGGCGTGGCCCATCCGGTGCCACAGCTCCTCGGCGACGTGCGGGGCCAGCGGAGCCAGCAGCAGCACCAGCGGTTCGGCCAGCTCGCGCGGGGTCGCCGCGGTCGAGCCGTACACCTTGGTCAGGTGGTTGTTCAGCTCGATCAGCTTCGCGCCCGCGGTGTTGAACCGCATCTCCGCGTAGTCCTCGCGGACCCCGGCGATGGTGCGGTGCAACAGTTTCCGGTCCGCCTCGGTCGCCTCGTCGGCGGAAACCCGCAGTTCGCCGGTCTGCTCGTCGACCACCAGCCGCCACAGCCGCTGCAGGAACCGGTGCGCGCCGACGACGTCCTTGGTCGCCCACGGCCGCGACATGTCCAGCGGACCCATCGACATCTCGTACACGCGGAAGGTGTCCGCGCCGTAGTTGTCCGACATTTCGTCCGGCGTCACGGCGTTCTTCAGGCTCTTGCCCATCTTGCCGTATTCCTGCTTGACCTCTTCGTCACCGAAGAAGAACTTGCCGTCGCGCTCGACGACTTCCTCAGCAGGCACGTACACACCGCGCTTGTCGGTGTAGGCGAACGCCTCGATATAGCCCTGGTTGAACAGGCGGCGGTAGGGCTCCTTCGAGGAGACGTGGCCCAAGTCGTACAGCACCTTGTGCCAGAAGCGCGAGTACAGCAGGTGCAGCACCGCGTGCTCGACGCCGCCGACGTACAGGTCGACGCCGCCCGGGTCGTCCACGCCGTGCTCGGCCGGGCGAGGGCCCAGCCAGTACGCCTCGTTCTCCGGCGCGCAGAACACGTCCTGGCTCGCCGGGTCGACGTAGCGCAGCTGGTACCAGCAGGAACCGGCCCACTGCGGCATGACATTGGTGTCGCGGCGGTACTTCTTCGGCCCGTCGCCCAGGTCCAAGGTGACCTCGACCCAGTCCTTCGCGCGCGACAGCGGCGGCGACGGCTCGGAGTCGGCGTCGTCCGGGTCGAAGGTCTTCGGCGAGTAGTCGTCGACCTCCGGCAGCACGACCGGCAGCTGGTCCTCGGGCAGCGCGATCGGCTGGTTGTTCTCGTCGTAGACGATCGGGAACGGCTCGCCCCAGTAGCGCTGGCGGGCGAACAGCCAGTCGCGCAGCTTGTACTGCACGGTGCCCTCGCCCGCGCCGCGGTCCTCCAGCCAGGCGATGATCGTCTTCTTGGCGTCCGCGACGCCCATGCCGTTCAGGTCGACGGTGTCGTTGGCCGAGTTGATCGCCGGCCCGTCGCCGGTGAACGCCTCGCCCTCGAAGCCCTCGCCCGGGTCGACCGTGCGGACGATCTCCAGCTCGAACTTCTTCGCGAAGTCGTAGTCGCGCTGGTCTTGGGCGGGCACCGCCATGATCGCGCCGGTGCCGTAGCCCATCAGCACGTAGTCGCCGACGAAGACCGGGATTTCCTTGCCGTTGACCGGGTTCACCGCGTAGGTGCCGGTGAAGACGCCGGTCTTCTCCTTGTTCTCCTGCCGGTCCAGATCGGACTTGCGGGAGGCGGCGGCCCGGTAGGCGGCCACGGCTTCGGCGGGCGTCTTCGCGCCACCGGTCCAGCTTTCCGGGTGCTCACCCGGCCACTCCGCCGCGGTCAGCTTCTCCACCAGCGGATGTTCCGGAGCAATCACCATGTAGGTGGCGCCGAACAGGGTGTCCGGACGGGTCGTGAAGACCTCGATCTTCTCGTCTCCCGCAGCGAACGAGACGCGGGCGCCCTGCGAGCGGCCGACCCAGTTGCGCTGCATGGACTTGACCTTCTCCGGCCAGTCCAGCAGGTCCAGGTCGTCGACCAGGCGGTCGGCGTACGCGGTGATCCGCATCATCCACTGGCGCAGGCTCTTGCGGAACACCGGGAAGTTGCCGCGGTCGCTGCGGCCGTCCGCGGTCACCTCCTCGTTCGCCACGACGGTGCCCAGGCCGGGGGCCCAGTTCACCGGAGCCTCGGAGATGTAGACCAGCCGGTGGTCGTCGATGATCTTGCGCTGCTCGACGCGGCTCAGCTCGGCCCACGGACGGCCGTCCGGCGTCGTGCGCTCACCCGCGGCGTACGCCTTCTCCAGCTCGTCGATCGGACGCGCCTTGCGGGCGTCCTCGTCGTAGTAGGAGTTGAAGATCTGCAGGAAGATCCACTGGGTCCACTTGTAGTACTCCGGGTCGATCGTCTCGATCGACCGGCGCTCGTCGTGGCCCAGCCCCAGCCGCTTCAGCTGGCGGCGCATCGTGGCGATGTTCTGTTCGGTCGTGGTGCGCGGATGCGTGCCGGTCTGCACCGCGTACTGCTCGGCGGGCAGGCCGAACGCATCGTAACCCAGCGTGTGCAGCACGTTCCGGCCGATCATCCGGTGATACCGCGCGTAGACGTCGGTGCCGATGTAGCCCAGCGGGTGCCCGACGTGCAGGCCGGAACCGGACGGGTACGGGAACATGTCCTGCACGAACAGCTTGTCCGAGGGCACCGGCTCGCCCGCTTCCGCGAGCGGGCCGACCGGGTTCGGCGCGTGGTAGGTGCCGTGGTCGGACCAGTGGTCCTGCCAGCGCTGCTCGATCTGCCCGGCCAGCTCCGCGGTGTAGCGGAACGGCGGGGCGTGCTCAGCGTCCGCGGCACTCTTCGCCGCGGCCCCGGTGGCCTCGTCAGACCCTGTCATCGCCGTCTTCCTCCGTGTCGAGCCACTCCCAGAAACAACTCGACCCCCCAAGCCAGAAGGCATGAGGGGTCGCCGCGCCGAGCCGGTCATCGGACCAGGTCAGCGCGGCAGGCCAAGGAGCAGCCGAGCCGTGTTCATGCACTCATCGTAACGCCCTGGTCAAAGCCGTTCCGACGGGACCGCCAAAGCGACGACCTGGGTGACTTGCGACGCGGAGAAGTTGTTGTCGCTTACGAGCACGAGGCTGCGCTCCCCGGACGGCAGCGCCGGACCCCAGGTCATCCCCTCGATGTTGTCCACAGTGGACAGCGGGAGGTCGGAAAGGTCGGCGAGCAGCTTCTTTTTCACCGGCTTGACGTGCTTGGCGGCCGTCAGGGACGGAGTGCGGAGGACGTTCGTCGCGCCAGAGGTGTCGATCTCGAAAATGCGCACCTTGTTGCCGACGCCGGTGACGAAGGACCGCTCCATCATCAGGAATTTCGTCGGATCCGCCTGATTCACCGCGAGCATCGAGGAAACCCCGGTGTCGGCGAACCCGGTGGCCGGCTTCGGCTCGGCGAAGAGCTTTTCCTGCGGATACGCGTACTGCGCGAGCACGGGCCCGAACCGGCTCTGCAGGGTGATCCGCGACAACGCACCCGACGTCGGCGTGGGCGGCGGGCCGTCCTGCAGCAGCGGGGCCTCGACCTCGCTGGCCAGCAGCGTGCCGAACCCGGTGTAGGCGAGCCCTTCAAGCACGTAGTTGCGGCGCGGACCGGCGTCCGGCGTCATCCGCTCGTTGGCGGGCAGCGGCAGATCACGCACGTAATGACCGTCACGGGCGGCTTCGCGGATCGACGGCTGGATCAGGTGCTGGTCCGCGAGCCGGTCGCCTTCCTGCGACCAGACGTACTGCCCGGTCCACGGGTCGACGCGCAGTTCTTCCGGGTCGATCGTCTGCTCGTTCTGGGGAGCGGCCGGATCGTTCTTCGCTAGCGGCGGGTACGGCGTGCCGTCCGGGCGCAGCAGCGGATGCGTGCCGGTGAAGGTGACCGGACCCACACCCTTGGCGCTGACGTCGAACTTCGCGGTGTAGAAGCGGGCCGGGTTGATCGCGGACCGGTCGTCGCTGATGAAGACATAACCGCCGGTGCGCTGATCGAAGTCGACCGACGACAACCCGCCGACCGTGGTGCCCTGGAACTGCAGGTTGTGCGGCACCCGCTGCTCACCGAGCAGCCGAACCGGACGCGGCGCGGCGTCCGCGGTTCCAGGGATGAACAAGGACAGCGTGACGATCCCGGCGGCAGCGAGCAGCCGGTGTCGCGTGGACGAAGACATGGCCCGTAGCACAGCCGACGAGGGTATCCGGGACATTGCCGCGAGGTCACGCTTATCCTCAAGAGGTGTTCGCTATCGCGCTCGTCCCGATCGTCCTTGGTGTCGTCGTCGGCTGGGGTGGATTCCTCGGCGTGCGCGGACGGCTGAACAGGGCAAGCGGGGCCGGAGTCCGGACCGAAGCCTCGATGCGCAGCGAAGAGGCGTTCAAACTCGCCAACCGCGTGGCCGGCATCCCGACCCTCGCCGGCGGCGCGGCCGCGGTCGTCTGCGGACTCGCCGGACTCGCGATCCCCGCCACCGCCGGCCTGGTCGCCGCCGCGATCGTCGGACTGCTCGGCCTGCTGGTGATGGTGGTCGCCGGAGCCCGCATGGGCGCGCGAGCCGCACTGACCGTGCCCGCCCCCGCCGCACCGGCCCCGGCCGGCTGCAGCGGCTGCGCGTGCGGCGCCGGCGGCTGCGGAGTCCTGCAGAAGTCCAGCGAAGCCTAATTCCGCTGCAAATCACCAGGATGGGTCGCCAGCAACGCGAGCGGCACCCCCTGGCGACGCAGCACCTGCCCCCACAAATCCCGGCTCGGCGGCGCGAGAATGTCACTGGGCAGCGCAGGAACGATCACCCAGTCCTCGCGCTCGATCTCGCCCGCGAGCTGCCCCGAATCCCACCCGGCATAGCCCGCGAACACCCGCACGCCCCGCACCTTGGGCACCAGGACCTCAGGGTCGCTGTCCAAATCGACCAGCGCCACCGGCCCCCGCACGGCGACCACCCCCGGCACACTCGACGCGGACTCCCCAGTCCGCAACGCGGCAAGACAGAGAGCGGTCTTCTTGTCGACCGGCCCGCCGACAAACACAGACTGCGGCTCCGCGACATGCTCGCCCCACCCCGGCAGCACGTCATTCACCGGAACATCGGACGGCCGGTTCAAGACCACCCCGAGCGTGCCCTCCGCCCGATGATCGATCACGAACACCACGGTCCGCTTGAAGTTCGGGTCGAACATCGTGGGTGCGGCGACCAGGAGCGTTCCCGGTTCAACCTCGGCGTCCGCTGGCACGCCACCCATGATCCCATCACCCGCCACGGGAAAAACTCCCGGCACGGGAACACCAGCACCACCCGCCCCGTTGAGAACAATGAGCCGGCGCACTCGTGTCCCCCGGGCTCACTGAAGAACCGCCTTTGTGGAATACCGGTCCGGCCGGAGCCACACTGCGCCAAGCCGCCGAGAGGCGAAACGAGTGCGCCGGTGTCTTCGTCCTGTTCGGTGCCTCATCGGCACCTTCCCCTCTCACCGGCGCTTTGTACCCGGGGGGCCGAGCCCCCCGGACCCCCGCGGTGCTTGATGGTGGGGGTTGGGAGGGTGGCGGGGGCCGGGGCCCCCTTTGGCTTTCGGGGTGGCTGGGTTGGGCCCCGGGGGTGCGTGTTGGTCGCGCGGTGGGTTCCTGGTGGGCGGGGGTGTTCTGTTTTTGCTGGGTGGTGTTTCGGTGGGGTGGTCTGTCTTTGCCTAGCCAGTCAGGTCCGTCTGTTCTTGTCTAGCCAGCCGGATGCTTCCATCCCTGCCTAGCCACCCGGGCCTTCCGCCCCTGCCAGCCAGTCGGAGCCCTCCGCCCCTGCCCAGCCAGTCAAGCCCCTCCGGCCCAACCAGGCGGATCCCTCCAGCTCTGCCTAGCCAGTCAAGCCCTTCCGGCCCTGCCCAGCCAGCCAGACCCCGCTGCCCCTGCCTAGCCAGTCGAGTTCTTCTGCCTCTGCGAGCCAGTCGGAGCCCTCCGTCCCTGGCTGGCCAGTCAGGTCCGTCTGCCCTGTCTGCCAGTCGGATGCGGTTGCCCTTGCATAGCCAGTCGAGTTCCTTCGTCCCTGCCTAGCGCGGTCGAGTCCTTCTGTTTCTGCCTAGCCCAGGCGGGTTCTTTTGTTCTTGTCTCGTCGGAGGTGTGGCGTGGGGGTTCGCCGTTTGCGGGGCGTGTAGTTGCGCTATTGGCGGTATCTCGTTGTGTGGTTTCGGGCGGAGCCGGGCAGCGGGGTCTCGGGGCGGATGGCCCGGTGCGGCGGTTCGCGGGAGCTTTTCGTTTCGCCTGCGACGCCTCTCTGGTGTGGGCTCGTCGCTAGTTGCATCGGGTCGTGGTCATGCGGTGTGGCGGGGCGGTTCTGGTGGGGGTTCGTCCTGCTCTCGTTGCTGGCTTGGGGTTGCGGGTGTTTCCGCTGGGGGTGGGCCGGGGTCTGCCAGGCGGTTGGGCTGGGGGCCTGTCTCTCGGGCTTGAGGGGGCAACCGCGTCTGGGTCGTCGGAGGGTGGTCTCGTTTGGGCTTGGGCGTGGGTTGCGGGTGCTTTAGGTGTTGGGTTGCAGGGCGTTGGTGGGGGCGGTTTTTTTGGGGGGAATTGTCGGGGGGTCTCGGTAGGGTTGGGGTGTGGGGGAGCGGGGCGAGGCGCGGCGGTTGGTCGGGCAGCTGGTTCGGGATCCGTTGTTTCGGCGGCTGTTGTTCGTGCGGTTCGCGGCGCAGTGGGGGGACGGGGTATTTCGGGCCGGGCTGGCTGGGGCCGTTTTGTTCAATCCCGAGCGGGCGGCCGATCCGCTGGCCATCGCGGAGGGGTTCGCGGCCCTGTTGCTGCCGTATTCGCTGGTGGGGCCGTTCGCGGGAGCGTTGCTCGATCGGTGGGATCGGCGGCGGGTGCTCGTGTACGCCAATCTCGTGCGGGCGGTCGCGATCGTGGCGTCGGTA
Source organism: Amycolatopsis sp. NPDC054798 (assembly GCF_053611505.1). Classification (NCBI taxonomy): domain Bacteria; kingdom Bacillati; phylum Actinomycetota; class Actinomycetes; order Pseudonocardiales; family Pseudonocardiaceae; genus Amycolatopsis; species Amycolatopsis sp. NPDC054798. The sequence continues at coordinate 59,435 of NZ_JBSHAM010000037.1, forward strand.
GGAGCGGTAGCGACCGGGGTGGGCGGGATCGGGTTGTTTTCGCTCGCTTTGCTCGCCGAGGGGATCAGCCGGTTCATCGGGTCCGGGTTGTCGGCTGCGTTGCCGCACGTCGTGGAGCCGCGGGCGGTGGTTTCGGCGAACGCGGTGGCGGCGACGCTCGGGACAGCGATCGCGGTCGTCGGCGGCGGGTGTGCGATCGGGTTGCGGGCGGTGTTCGGGTCGGGGGACGTCGGGTCGGCGGAGACCACGGCGTTCGCTGCGGTCGGCGCGGTTTTGTCGGCTTTTCTCGCGCATCGGTTCGCTAAGGGAGTGTTGGGGCCGACTGTCGTTGACGAGCCCACCAATCCGGTGATGGCGGTGGCGCGGGGGCTCGCCGATGGAGCCAGGCATGCGTGGCGGGCGCCCAGTGTCACAGCTGGGTTCGTCGCGTTGTTCGCGCATCGGGCGGCGTATGGGATTTCGTTGCTGGTCAGCGTGTTGCTGATGCGCAATTACTTCACCGACGACGGGATTTTTCGCGCCGGGCTGCCCGGGCTTGGGCAGATGGTCGCGTGCGCGGGAGCGGGAATTCTCGTCGCGGGGCTGGTGACGGCTCGGCTGATCCGGTCGTTCGGACGGACGCGAGCGGTTCTGGGATCGCTGCTCATCTCAGCGGTCACGCAGGCCGCGCTCGGGTTGCCGATGTTGCTGCCGCTGGCGTTGCTCGCGGCGTTCTTCATCATGGGAACCGGCCAGGTGCTGAAGCTGTCGGTCGATTCCTCGGTCCAGCTCGATGTCGCGGACGAGGCGCGCGGGCGGGTCTTCGCCCTCTACGACACGCTTTACAACATCACCCAGGTGGTGGCGGTCTCGATCGCGGCGTTCTTCGTCAAGGACAACGGCTACTCGCCGGAGCTGGTGGTCGGCGCGACCTCGCTCTACCTGCTGGGCGGGGCCGGATACCTGCTGGCCCGCCGACGCCGCGGCGATTCGCTGCCGCAAACCGTTGAACGCAAACGGGGGTAGTAACTCACCGTCTGGCATTAGGGTGACTTGTGACCCAGTCGAGTTAACCTCGGCACGCGCAACCGACACGGGGGGCCACCGTGAGCACCATCGGCGACGACCGTGCCCGTCTCGACGCCGCTCCAGCTGTCCTGACCTCGCCCGACGGGCTCGTCCGCGCGACCGCCGGACCGGCCGGCACTCTCGGCCGGCTCGAATTCGCCCCGGACGCCTTCGAGCGGACCACGCCCGCGCAACTTGCGTCGACCGTCCAGGCACTCGTGCAGCACCTGGCCGACGCACCCGAACCGCAGCACATCTCCTCGATGCCCGCCCCGCGGCCGACCCCGCGCCGCGTCCGTCCGCGCGGAACCGTTCCGCAGAACCGCCGTCGCGGGTCCTGATGTCGTCCGCTCCGGACGAAATGATTCACGTGGAACCAGCGCGTACCGACCCCGGTCAGCAGGCGCTCGTCGAGATCGGCCGCCTGATCCGGGCGAACCGCGCCGATCCGGACGCGGCGGCCGGGATCGGATTCGCCCAGCTCGGCGACCATTTCGAGGTGCAGGCACGCAATACCGTCGCGGGCACCGAGGTCGTCCAGCGGCTGACCGCGTTGCGCGCCGAGATGTACGAGGTCGGCCGGGGCACCTGGGTGCAGGCGCGTTACGTGCTCACCCCGGACGGAGCGTTCGACTTCGACTACTTCACCGACGACGAACCCCCGTGGACCACACCGCCCGATTCGACCGCCTACCTCGCCGAACTCACCACCTTCCCCCGCGACGACGAACACCTTCCCGACTGGTGGCGGCTGCACGTCGGCCTCCCGCTCGGCGTGGTGTTCCGGCACGCCACCGCCGACTCCGAAAGCCGCGAGCCGCTGTCGGAGCAAGAACTGCCGCTCGTGCTGCGCTATCTCGAACGCGAGGCCGAGGTCGGCGAGGGACACCGGACCGACGGCACCTGGATCTGGCCGGTCGAGGTGGCCGAGCAGCTGCGCGAACACGGGACGGCACCCGAGCCCGAACTGCTCCAGCACATCCGCGACCTGGGCTTTCACCCGCCGTACGTCGAACATCTGGTGCGCCGCACGGCGGAAGCCGACCTCGCCGGGAAACCTCGTCCGCGACCGACCCCGGACGACCTCCAGCGCACCGCGGCCGACATCGCCGCCGAGCGGGAAACCAACCCCGACCCCGTCCTGTCCGACGCCGAACTGCTGACCCACCTCGCCCGTCGGCTCGACTCTTTCGGCGTGTGGCCCGACGTTCGCTGCCTCGGCGGCCGGGAAGCCGGGAAATGGAGTCTCTACCAGGTCAAAGCCGGTTGGACCGTCGTCGCGCCGGATGGTCGCGAGCAGCTCTTCGCCCGCCTCGAAGACGCCGCTCAGCAGCTGCTCGGCGCGCTGTTGCTGCATCCCGCCCGCGCGACCGGCGGGCGCGAAACACCGCTGGAAACCGCACGGGAAGTCGCCGACTGGCCGGTCCAGCCCGCGCCGGGTGACCCTCCCCTCACGCTGCTGCGGAACAAGAGACTCACTCGGTTGGCGGAAGGTACCGTCGTTCTGCGATTCGGCGAAGAACCCGGCAACCTGGTCCACCACCAGGCGGTACGGTTCGCGACGACGTCCCTGCCACTCGAACGGGAGCGCATGGCCAGCACTTTCCGCCTCCGAAGATCACTCCACGTGATCACCGGGGTGACGGTGCCCTGGGCGAACCTTCCCGGGGGCGCGGTGGCGTACGTCTTGCCCAAGCCGATCGCGGAGCACGAGTCCGACGGAAGCCTGGAGAGGATCGAGTAGGTGGAAGCGGCGGAAGCGGTGGAGAAGGTCGGGAAGTGGTTGCGCGCCGTGCACGGCCCCGAGGTCTCCGGGCCGGGCGGCCTCCGGGTCGACCACGACCGCGTGCTGCGGGTCCCCGAAGGCTGGTCGATCCCCTACAACACCGTCGCGTTCCTCGACGACGGCCGTCCGGACAAAGAGCTGTTCCCCGCGCCCTCGGTGCTCGTGCGCGAACCGGACGGCGAACTGCGCCAGGCGCATCCGCATCCCGGCGGGCTCAGCACCCCGGTCGCCTATCCGGGCCAGGAAAGCTGGCGCGAGGTCGTCGATCCGGAGTACGCGAAGGCCGGGCTCGGCGAACTCGGAGTGCCGCTGCCCGCGGTCGCGGGCTGGGTGAAGGTCAACAACGACGGCCATCAGACCGGTGACGAGCGCGAAAACCCCGAGTACAAGGCCGGTCCGATCCGCCGCGGCTATCCGAAGCCGGAAAATCCGCTGGAAACCCTCCTCGCTTTCGCGAGCGTCGGCTGGCTCTCGCGCGAACAGCTGCTGATCGGCTTGCTGCGCTGCGAGGTCTTCGTGCCGTTCGACCTCAAAACCGGCGCGACGGACCGCTTCTATTTCTCCGAAGAACGCAACGAGCTGCGTGTTTTCAGCTCGACCCGGCATCTGCCCGCCCGCGAGCACGCCTGGTGGCGGGTCGACTTGGCGACACTCGCCGAGTTCGAACATCCGCCGAACCTGGTGATCAACGGTGGTCCGGCGACCTTCGAGGACGTCTCGGGCGCCGAGCTGGCCACGATCGCGAAGCGGTTTCCCCGCCAGGAGCCGAGAGTCGACGAGAACGGCCGCTGCCCGGAGATCGAAGAAGACCTGGAGAAGTTCGCCGTCGAAACCGCCGCCCGGATCGGGCTGGAAAAACCGGTCGACATTCCGAAAGCCGCGGCGGAACGCGCGCGGCGGCACGGTTTCGAGCTGACCGCCGACGAATGCCGCAAGACCGTCCTCGGCCGGTCGTGGCTGCGCCGCTTCGAACAGCCGGAGCCGAGCCGTTCCCGGCCGAACGACCTGCGCGCCAACGGTCTCGTGCCGTCCTGGGACAACGAGGGCCGGATCGTCCCCAAGCTCGACACGTTCGGCAAGTACCCCGAGATCAGCCTGGAGAACTTCCGTTACGGCTGGCAGCGGGTCGTCGGCGCGTGGGTCGGGTTCGCGCTCGGCGAGGCGCTCGGATCGGCCGTCGACCGGATGCGGCTGGACGAGATCGTCTCGACCTACGGTCCGGACGGCGTCCGCGAACTCCCGCTCGCGTTCGACCAGCCGGGCCGGATCGGCTCGATGACGCAACGGCTGCTTTTCCTGACCGAGGCCGTCATCCGCAGCCCGCATCGCGAACAGCCGGAGTCGCGCGACGTCGAAAAACTCTTCCCCGGCGTGGTCCGCGGCGCGCTGGGCCGCTGGCTGCACACGCAGGGCGCGGCGATCCAGAACGCCGACGGTTTCCTCGTCAAGGTGCCCGAACTGCACGCCCGCCGCGCCATCGACGACACCGAACTCAACGCCTATCACGCGCTGGTCACCGGCGATCCGCAAGCCGCGCCGATGTCGGGTCCGGCCGCGCTGCTCGGCGCGCTGCCCGCGGTGCTGACCGCGGCCGGTCCGGGCACCGGGTTCAGCGGCGGCATCGGCCAGGTCGTGCGTGATCTGGCTGGCGTGACGCATCAGCCGGACGACGTGGCCGCCGCGACCTACCTGGCGTGGGTGTTCGAAAAGGCGCTCACGAAGGACTCGTTCAGCTATCCGGTGTGGAACCTGTCCCGTGAGGTTCTCGACGAGCACGACGGCCCGGAATGGGGACCGGTGCGCGACCTGGTGGCCGAGGCGGTGCCGTTCTTCGGCGAGCACGGCCTGCCGGATCTGCGCATGCCGGAGCTGATCGGCGACGGGCACAGCACGCTTTCCGTTCTCGGCCGTTCGTTCGCCGCGCTGTCCGGATTCGAGAACTACCCGGAACAGGCGATGCTGCGCGCGGTGAACCACTCCGGCCGCAGCGCGCTCACCGGCGCGTTGACCGGTGCCCTGCTCGGCGCGCGGGTGGGCGTTCCCGGACTGCCCCGGAAGTGGCTCGAGCAGCTGGAACTGCACCACTTGATCGAACAGGTGGCCACCGACGCGCTGTGGCATTTCGACCGTCATTCGGCACGGAACGCGCTCGGCGACGCCTGGGTGCAGCGCTACCCACGGCACTGATCGGTCACCCGGGCAGGTATTTGTGGGCGCATATTCTCCCCGCGCCGGTGACCGATGGTCGGGTCGTGACACGGTCAGATAAGTTCGTTGCGGCTACACGGGGGACTTCGGGGAGGAACCAGACGTGCGGTACCGGGTGGAATCGGGAGAACGCCCAGACGGCCTGTACGCGACGCTCGACGATCGGACTTTCGCGGCACAGCGCTCCACCACCGACGGCACGCTGCTGCTGACGGTCGTCGGCGACGAGGAAGCGCCCGAAGGCTTCGATCGCGAGCACGAGGGCAAGCCCGCCAGAGTCGTACTCGCGAACGAGGTGCCCGCGACGTTCGACCTGCGCACCTACGTCGAATACGACGACGAACTGTTCGAGGTCGCGCCGGGGGACCAGCCGAACCTGACCCTGCGCTGGACGCGGCACGATCCGGTGCGCGCCGCGCAGCTCGGGCTCACTGATTTCTCGGTGACCGTCCCGGGCAAGGAGCTGACCGGGCTGTGGCTGACCCGGCACGACTACGGCGAGCCGAAGGCCGAGACCGAGGGCGGCGACCAGACCCGGATCCTGCGGGGGATCGGCCGCACGCTGCGCCAGGTGCCCGGCGGGTGGACGCGGGTCGCCGCGCAGTTCCGGCAGGTCGGCGACTACGCCGAACTGGAGGTCCGCGCGGTCGGCGACGAGAACGGCCCGGTTTCGGTGTCGCTGCCCGGCACGCCGCAGCTGAGCACGCTGTTCACCCAGCTGCGCGCGGCGATGTACCAGCCGGAGAGCGGCACCTGGTTCCAGGGCACCTTCACGCTCGACGCCGATTCGCAGTTCGATTTCGACTTCGACGCCGACCAGGAGCCGGACTGGCGGCTGCCGCCCAACGACGGCGGCGAGCCCGCCCGCGAGTCCTACCTCGTGGAGCTGACCCGCTTCCCGCGCCCGGACAAGCATCTGCCGGACTGGCTCGGCGCGAAAGCCGGGCTCCCGCTGAGCGTCGGGTTCCGCCAGGCGCGGCCGGTCGACGTGCACAACGAGGGCGAGCGGCCCGTGGTGAACCGCCCGCCGGTGCCGCCTGACCAGGTGCGCGGCGTGCTCGACTACCTGTTCCGCGCGCCGGTCGTGCTGCACCGGCCGGTGCCCCAGCCGGACATCTTCGCGCCCGGCGCGCCGCCGGACGTACCGCAGGCGTTCCACACCGACGGCACCTGGATCTGGCCCGCCGCCGTACCGCACTACCTGCGCAAATACGGGGTTCCGCCGGAGCCCGAGCTGGTCGAGCACATCCGCGCCGCCGGGTTCCGGCCGCCGCTCGTGCGCGATCTGGTGCGCGCGACCGCCGAGGCTGACGTGCTGGGCAAACCGCGTCCGGGACGTACCGAGGCCGACATCCCGGACGGCAGTTCGCTCGCCCGAGCGGTCCGCGGCGAGCAGACTCGCGGGCTGCGCGCGGCCGAGACGCTGGCGCTGCTGCAGCAACGGCTCGTCGAGCACGGTGTGCCGTCGTCGGCGTACCGGATCGGTGCTGACGAGGTGCCCGCCGAAGGCGTGTGGACCTTGCGCCGCGCGGAAAACCGCTGGGAGGTGTCGCGTCCGCCGACGGTGGAGCCGGTGGCGTTCGCCACTCTCGCCGACGCGGCCCGGTTCCTCCTCGGCACGCTGCTGATGCTGCCGCCGCAGGCCCCGGACGAATCCGATCAGCCCGCGGACTGGCCGATCCTGCCGATGCGCGGCGAGCCGCCGCTGTCGTTCTTCCGCGGCAAGCGGATCGTCGTGCTGCCCGCCGGGACCACGGTGGTCCGGTTCGGGCCTGAGGCCGGGAATTTGGTGCACCCGAATTCGGTGCGGTTCCTCGAAACCTCGCTGACGCCGGACCGCGAACGCGACCGGCACGAGTACCGCGTGCAGCGCACTATCCGGGTGCTGACCGGCGTCACCGCGCCGTGGGGTCCCCAGCCGGGCGGGGCCACGGCCTACCTGCTGCCGCGGCCGATCGCGCAGCACCTCGAACAGGGATCGCTATCCCGGCTGTGAAGCCGTGATCAGCACGGCGGGCGACCACCAGTAGTCCGCGAGCGGTTCCACTGTCACGTCGGCGAACCCGGCGGCTTCGAGCTGCCGGGTCCACTGCGCGGCCGGATGTTCCCAGTTGGTCCGCGCCGTCCCGGCGGCGACGCCGAGCAGGACCGGCAGCAGAAACCCTTGCGCCACCAGGGAAGCCTGCTCGCCGTACTCGGCGACACCACGTTCGTACCGCTGCGCGAGCGATTCCAGGTCGGCAGTGTCCGGCACGTCGAATTCGGCCAGTACCAACCGTTCTGTCCGCGGTCGCAACGCGCTCAGCACCTCGGCCCGAGCCGCGGGCTCGATCGACTGCAGCGCGAAGGTCGATTGGGTGAGGTTCCACGTGGAACCATCCGCGGCGAGAAAATCCTGTGCGGTCAAGGAAAACCGGCGCGCACCAGGGACTTTGACGTCCGCGAGCAGCGCCTCCGACGGCTCCACGAGATCGATCCGCTCCGGCCGGAACGAGGCCCGCGCCAACGCCGGCTCGATCGCCAGCCCGTCGCCGCATCCGAGATCCAGCAGCGCCGCCGGACGCCAGGAGTCGTACCGCGCGGCCAATTCTTCGCTCAACCGCCGGTACAACTCGACGTTCCCGCCGCCGCGAATGAACGCCGTGAACGCCTCGGGCTGGTCGTACACCGGACCACTCGGGCCAGCCGCGAGATACGTCGCCAGCTCCGCGCCCAACGGAGTCCCGGCCGCAGCGGCAAGCGCACCCGCCCGCTCGACGTCCCCGTCCCGATACGCCGCCAGCGCACCGGCCACCCCGCTCACAGCGGCACCCACAACGTCACCCGCGTTCCGCTCCCCGGACTCGATTCGACCAGCGAAGTCCCGCCAACCTCGGACAGCCGCGCGGTGATCGACTCGCTGATGCCGAACCCGGCAGGCCGATCGTGCGGACTGAACCCGGTGCCGTGGTCCCGAGTGATCACCGCGATCCCTCCGTTGCGTTCCTCCACGCGCACGACGACTTTGTCCGTCTCCGCGTGCTTCATCGTGTTGCGCATGGCTTCCCGCACCGCGTCGCGGATCGCGATCTGCCGGACTTCGGACAGCGTGTCGTCGTCCAGTTCGGCGATCACCAGCTGCGCGCGCAGGCCGTCGCGAGCCATCTCCGCGGCCAGCGCCGCGAGCTTCTCGCCGAGCGGCCGCGCGCCCTCCTCGGCCCGCTGCGCGGCGGCGGTCTCGATCGTCTGCCGCAGCTCGATCGCCTGCGCGCGGGCCAGCCGCTGCACTTCGACCAGCCGCTGATCCGAATCGCCGGGACCGCCGAGCGCGATCGCTTCCAGCGTCTGCAGCACCGTGTCGTGCAGCATCCGGTGCTGCCGCGCGCGTTCGGCGAGCCGTCCGTTGCGGATGCCGTACGCCAGCGCCAGCCGGATCCCGAGCCCGAGCAGGATCAGCGCACCGACCGCGGTGAACAGGACGCCGAACATCGTCGGGTACAGCGACGCGGCCTGCGCGAAATCGAACGTGCCGTGGTTGAGCAGGTCCGACAGCAGCCGCACCGGCAGGCTGAGCACCACCAGGCCGATCCCGGACGGGATGCCGACGGCGAGCGTGAGCAGAGCGACGCTGCCGAGCAGGTGTTTGTCCGCGACGCCGACCGCGTCGTGGAAGACCGCGGGCGACACCGTCGCGCCCATGAACAGCTCGAACGCGAGCGTGGCCAGGAGGTCGACCACCAGCAATCGGCCGGCGAGGTCACTGCGGAAGGGCGCCCGGCGCATCATCCAGAACAGCCCGAACGCGCTCAGCGCCACCGAGCACACGGTGACGATCGCGACCGACGCCAGCCCAGCCGACCCGTGCTTAACCGCGTACGAAGCGAACGTCGCGGGTACCACTAGCAGCCGGTAGACGAGCGGGACCAGCACCACGTACCGGGCCGCCCGTAGCAGCAGCCCGTCGTGGTGCCGTTCGTCGACCGGACCGGCCATCCGCGAGATCCGCTGCAACGCGCGTACCGGGGTGGGATCGGCGATCTCGTCGGTCAGCCCGGTCGTCGCCGTGGCCAGCGCGGGCGTGCCGCGGCGCAACAGCATGACGAGAAAGCTGGCTCCGCGCCGGTTCCCGTCCTGCTGCCGCGTCATCGATCCCCCTGTTCGGTTCGAGACAGGGAGTATCTCGGCTGCCCGGTCGATGATCCAGTGTTTGATGGCGCCGACTTCGTCGGCGCGTGCGGGATCGCCTTGAAGTCGGCGTGCGGAGGGGCGGTGCACCCGGCCTTGGGGCCGTGCACACCGCCCCTCCGCACGCCGACGCGATCCCGCGGTTCGGTTCAGTTCTGCGGTGGCTGGTTCGGGCCTAGGTCTTCTGCTGCCGCCCATTTCTTCAGTTCGGCGACTGCCTCGTCGTGGTCGAGGGGGCCGCGGTCTAGGCGCAGTTCCTTGAGGAACTTCCAGGCCCGGCCGACCTGCGGGCCCGGCGGGAGGCCGAGCAGCCGCATGATCTCGTTGCCGTCGAGGTCCGGCCGGACGCGGTCGAGGTCCTCCTGCTCCTTGATCCGCGCGATGCGGGCCTCGAGGTCGTCGTAGGTCGCCTGCAGCGCGGCCGCCTTGCGCTTGTTGCGCGTGGTCGAATCGGCGCGGACGAGCTTGTGCAGCCGGGTCAGCAGGTCGCCGGCGTCGGTGACGTAGCGGCGGACCGCCGAATCGGTCCACTCGCCGCCGCCGTACCCGTGAAAGCGCAGGTGGAGGAACACGAGCTGGGAGACCTGCTCGACGATCTCCTTCGAGTACTTCAGCGCGCGCAAACGTTTGCGGGCCATCCGGGCACCGACCACCTCGTGGTGGTGGAAGCTCACGCCGCCGCCGGGGGCGAACTCGCGGGTGGCCGGCTTGCCAATGTCGTGCAGCAGCGCCGCCAGCCGCAGCACCAGGTCCGGCTCGCTGGCCGGTTCGTGCGACTTCTCCAGCGCGATCGCCTGCGCGAGCACGGTGAGCGAATGCTGGTAGACGTCCTTGTGCTGGTGGTGCTCGTCGATCGCCAGCCGCATCCCGGGCAGCTCGGGCAGCACCCGGTCGGCCAGCCCGGTGTCGACCAGCAGCTCCAGGCCCGGCCGCGGATCGGGGGCCAGCATCAGCTTCGACAGCTCGGTCTGCACCCGCTCGGCGGTGATCCGGTCGATCTCCTCGGCCATCGACGTCATCGCCTCGACCACGCGCGGCGCGGCGGTGAAGCCGAGCTGCGCGGAGAACCGGGCGGCGCGCATCATCCGCAGCGGGTCGTCGGCGAACGACTCCTGCGGCAGCGCCGGGGTGTCGAGCACCTTCAGCCGCAGCGCGTCCATCCCGTCGTGCGGATCGATGAACGTCTTCCCCACCAGGTCGATCGCCATCGCGTTGACGGTGAAGTCGCGGCGCAGCAGGTCGCCCTCGATGGTGTCGCCGAAGGTGACCTCGGGATTGCGGCCGACGCGGTCGTAGCTGTCCGCGCGGAACGTGGTGATCTCCAGCGTCGTGCCGTTTTTGGTGACGCCGACGGTGCCGAAGGCGATGCCGACGTCCCAGACCGCGTCGCCCCATTCGCTCACGATCTGCAGCACCCGGTCCGGGCGCGCATCGGTGGTGAAGTCGAGATCGTTCGACAGCCTCCCGAGCAACGCGTCGCGCACGCTGCCGCCGACCAGGTACAAGCTGTGGCCAGCACGGGCGAAGCGCTCGGCCAGCTCATCGGCCAGCGGGGACACTCGCATCAGTTCCGTCACCGCGTTCTGCTGGGCGACCAGGTTGTTCACTCGAATCCCACCACGAAAATGGCGCCAACTCCGCCGGCGCCGCCGGACACGGACACGGAGAGCCAGAGTACCCGGGCGACCGTTTGCTCTAGCATCGCAGCATGTCTGGATCTGCCGGTCGCGCCGGGCCGCCGACGCCGCGCCGGCGGCGACGGCGCCACCGCGGCAGGCGGCTGACCACGGTCGACGAGACCTCGGCCGGCGGATTGGTCGTCGACCCGGAGCGGGAACGCGCGGTGCTGATCGGGCGGCTCGACCGACACGGCAGACTGCTGTGGTCGTTGCCGAAGGGCCACATCGAGGACGGGGAGACGGTGGAGCAGACCGCGGTGCGCGAGGTGAAGGAGGAAACCGGCATCTCCGCGCGCGTGCTGCACCCGCTGGGCACCATCGACTACTGGTTCGTCGCGCAGCAGCGCCGGGTGCACAAGACCGTGCACCATTTCCTGCTCGAAGCCACCGGCGGCGAACTGTCGGACGAGGACGTCGAGGTGACCGAGGTCGCCTGGATTCCGCTGGCCGAGCTGGAGACCACCCTCGCCTACGCGGACGAGCGCAAGCTGGTTCGCGGGGCAGCAGAACTTTTCGCGCCCGACGAGCGCGGCTGAGAGGGAGCACCCGAGTGAAGCGGCCCGCCGCCTTCTTGCTGTCCTTGCTGATCGTCGCCGCCACCGCGTTGTTCGGTGCGACGGCGGACGCGCAGGAGAACCCGTCGCCGGAACCGGCCCGGCTGCGGCTCGACCTCGGCCAGCTGTCGCCGCGCATGGTCACCAGCTCGGACCAGGCGATCACGGTGACCGGGACGGTGACCAACAACGGGTCCCGGCGGATCGTCAAGCCGATGGCCCGGCTGCAGATCGGCGAACGCGTCTCCAGCCCGCGCGCGATGGATTCGGTGCTCGCCGGAACCCCGGTGCAGGACACCCCGCTCACCGACTTCACCCTGCTCGCCGAGGAACTGGAGCCGGGGCAGAGCGCCCGGCTGGACATCACGGTGCCGCTGACCGGGCCGCGCGGTGCGGGGCTGCGGCCGGGCGTGTACCCGCTGCTGGTGAACGTGAACGGCACCCCTGAGTACGGCGGCCCGGCCCGGCTCGCCGCGGTGAGCCTGCTCATGCCGGTGCTGTCGACGCCAGGTCACTCGAACAACCAGGCGATGCCGCGGCATTCGAAACTGGCCGTGCTGTGGCCGATCACCGACAGCACGCCGCACATCCAGTCCGCGCCGTTCGGGGTGCCGATGACGCTCACCGACGATTCGCTCGCCAACGAGCTGAGCCCGGGCGGACGGCTGTATTCCCTGGTCTCGGCGGCGCGAGCAGCGCAGGAGACGAATGCGAAGATCGGCGGCTCGCTGTGCTTCGCGCTCGATCCCGATCTGCTGCGCACCGTCGACGCGATGCGGAACGGCTACCGGGTCAGCGGCGGTGCGACGGGGAGGGGCGCGGACGCCGCGTCGAATTGGCTGGCGGCGCTGCGTGCGCTGGTCACCGGCCGGTGCGTGGTCCCGCTGCCGTTCGCCGACGCCGACCTCACCACGCTGGGCAAGATTCGCGGAGCTGACGGCAACCCCGACGCCAGCCTGATGACCACGGCGCTGAACGGCACCGACACGATCCGGCAGGTGCTCGGCGTCGAGTCGAAGAGCGGCGTGCTGTGGCCGGGCGGGACTCCGGACGAGAAGGCGCTGACGGCGATTTCGGCGGGCGGCTACCAGACCGTGCTCACCGACAGCGCGAAGCTGCGGGCGGGCGGTGACGACCAGACCGTCACCGGCGCGGCGACGCTCTCCGACGGCCTGCGCGCGCAGCCGACCAACTCGATGGCCACCGCCGGTCTCACCGGCTTCGCGCCGAATCCGCAGGCCCCGACCACTTACAGCGGAGCGTCGCAGCGCGCGGTCTCCACGCAGAACGGGCTCGCCGCGATCGCCTTCGAAGCCGGGCTCGGCCGCACCGAAGGAGCCACCGGCGGGCCGCTGCTCATCGCTCCGCCACGGCGCTGGGACGCCACCACCGACGAGCTGAACGCCTTCCTGTCCGGGCTCGGCAAGCTCACCAACGCCGGCGTGACGGCCGGTTCGACGCTCGACGACCTGCTGGGAAGCACCCCCGAAGGCAGCGCTTCGCTGGTCCCGAGCACTCGCTCGGACGGCGGCGCGGCGGTCGCCGACCAGCTGTCCGGCCTCGACCAGGACGTCGCCAGCCTGGCCTCGGCGATGCAGGTGGATACCAGGAACCGGGTCCAGCCGACGGCGATCGTCGAGCCGGTGCGCGACGCGCTGGTCCGCGGCAGCTCCACCGCGTTCGGGGCTTCGGCGGCCCCCTCGTCCGCCTCGGCGAACGCGACCGCCGAACTCGCCGCGATCCGCGAACAGGTGACTGTCGAACAGCCGAAGCAAACGTTTGCGCTCGCGTCCGGGTCCTCGCCGTTGCCGGTGTACGTGCACAACGACCTTCCGGTCGGCGTCACCGCGCAGATCGCGCTCAAGAACAACATGGGCGTCCGGGCCGAAGAGGCGAAGAACCTGCTCTTCCCGGCCAAGGGCGGGCAGACCCGCTACGTGCAGATCGAGGCGCTGCGGGCCGGGCGCCTGTCGGTCGATGTGTCCTTGACCACCCCTGCGGGCACCGACCTCGGCGCGACCGCGCGGTTCGAGCTGACCTCGACCGAATACGGCCCGATCACCATCATCGTCACCGTCGTCGCTGGTTGCGCGCTGCTGCTGCTCGCGTCCCGGCGGATTTACCGGCGGATCAAGGAAAGCCGCGGCGGCACGCCCTGACATCCTCGAGGGGTCGGGTGCTCGCGCCCGTTCCCGATTACCCTGGGTCCGCGCTGCCACAATGGCAGGGACCAGGGGACCGCCGAGGATTGGGCACGCGTTGGACAAAGAGCCGGGTCAACCACCCGAGCGCGCGGGGCGTCCTCGGCGGGACGGCGCGGCGCCGAGGCGGACCGACCAGCCTCGTCGCGCGGTGCGGGACGCCCGTCGCCAGCCACCGCCTCCTCCTCCGCCGCCGCCCGCCGAACGCAGGCAGCCGCCCAACGGCACCCGCCGGATGCCGTTGCCGGACGACCGTCCGCCCGCCGACCGGGCACCGGCTGACCGGGCCCAGCCGCGCCGGATCGACCCGCGCGGCGGCGAACCCCGCGAACCCCGGGACCGCGCGCCGCGCCGCGTCCCGCCGCCGAACGGCCAGCAGCGTCCGGCCCCGACCAGGGCCGCCATGCCGCCAGTGCGCAGGCCGCCCCCTCCGAGGCCGTCCGGACCGCCGTCCGGCCCCCAGCAGCTCCCGCCGTCGGGTCCGCAACCGCTCCCGCCGGCGAACCAGCCGCCCAACCGCGGCCAGCTTCCGCAGCCGACGCCGCCGCCGGTGAAGGCGCCGGGCCCGCAGCCGCCGGTGCATCGCGGCCGCGGCCCGCGTCCCGGCACGCCGATCCGGCCGTGGCAGGAAGAAGCGATGCGGGATCCGGACGCCACCCGGTTCATCCCGCGCACCGCGGGCGTCCCGCTGGCTGCTCCTTCGCGCTGGCCGACCGCCGACCCGGACGTGCTGCGCCCGTACGACGCGCTGGCCACCCAGGTCATGCCGCGGATCAAGGACGCGCCGCTCGCGCGTCCGGCCGAGGCTCCCGAGCAGCCCAAGGACGAGGGCCCCTCGGTGGCCAAGGAGTCCGGCCGGATGGCGATCGCGTCGCTGATCAGCCGGATCACCGGGTTCCTGTGGAAGGTGCTGCTGGTTGCGGCGATCGGCAACGGGATCGCGACCGACTCGTTCAACGTCGCGAACACGATGCCGAACATCATCTTCGAACTGCTGCTCGGCGGCGTGCTCACCAGTGTGGTGGTGCCGCTGCTGGTGCGTTCGCAAGACGATCCGGACCACGGCCAGGCCTACGCGCAACGGCTGCTGACCACCGGCGTCACCGTGCTGTTCGTCGGCACCGTGATCGCGGTCATCGCGGCACCGGCGTTCACGTCGCTGTACATCGATTCGTCCGGCAACGCGAGCGCGGGGCTGACCACCGCGTTCGCCTACCTGCTGCTGCCGGAAATCTTCTTCTACGGCGTGTTCGCGCTGGTCTCGGCGATGCTGAACGCCAAGCACGTGTTCGGTCCGACCGCCTGGGCGCCGGTGATCAACAACCTGGTGGTCATCTTCACCATCCTCGTGGTGTGGCTGATGCCCGGTTCGATCGACACCGGCAATCCGTCGATCACCGATCCGAAGGTGCTCACGCTCGGCCTCGGCGTCACCGGCGGCATCGCCGCGCAGGCGCTCATGCTGATCCCGCCGCTGCTGCGGTCGGGCTTCCGCCCGCGCTGGCGCTGGGGCCTGGACAGCCGCATGAAGGAATTCGGCGGGCTGGCCCTGTGGGTCGTCGGCTACGTCGCGGTCAGCCAGGTCGGCCTCACGATCACCACTCGCGTGCTCACGAAGGGCACCTCGGGCGGCGTCACCGCCTACAACTACGCGTGGCTCCTGTTCCAGCTGCCCTACGGCGTGCTCGGCGTCTCGCTGCTGACCGCGATCATGCCGAGGATGAGCCGCGCCGCCGCCGACGGCGACACGAAGAAGCTCGTCGCCGACCTGTCCTACGCTTCGCGGATCTCGACGGTGACCCTCGTCCCGATCTCCGCGGTGATGACCATCGTCGGCTCGTCGATGGGTGTCGCGCTGTTCGCGCTGGGCAAGGGCGAGCTGGCGGGCGCCGAGCGGATGGGCCAGGCGCTGGCGATCACGGCGTTCGCGCTGCTGCCGTACGCGCTGGTGATGCTCCAGATGCGGGTGTTCTACGCGATGAAGGACGCCCGCACGCCGACGTTGATCATGATCGTGATGACCGTGGTCAAGGTGCCGCTGCTGTTCCTGTGCCCGGTGCTGCTGAACGCGGAGAACGTCGTGCTCGGCGTGATGATGGTGAACGCGCTGACCTACGTGATCGGCGCGATGCTCGGCCAGGTGTGGCTGTGGGTGACGCTCGGCAACCTGCGCAGCAAGCGGGTGATCGGGGTGATTCTGTTCACCGTCGTGGCGAGCGTCCTCGGGGTCGCGGCCGCCTGGGTCGTCGGGCTGATCGTGCCCTCGTCGCTGAGCCCGGTTCCGCACGCCTGGATCAAGCTTGTCCTGCAGGGAATCGTCGGGATCGTGGTCTCGTTCGGCGTGCTCATGGCGCTGAAGGTCGAGGAGCTGAAGCCCGTAACATCAAGGTTCACCCGATTGATCAAGCGCGGGTAACGATTGATTCACGACTCACGACGCTTCTACGGCTGATGATCCGGGTACCCTCGGTGCCGGGAGCGAAGCGGGAGAGAGCGTGGACACGAGACGAAGCGAGCAGGCGGGGGACGCCGCGGGCATTCGCGCCCGGGGCGGATCGCTCGCGCCCGGACGCGTCGTAGGGGACGGCCGGTATCGCCTGCTTGCCCAGTTCGGGGTAGACGAGCGAGCCGCCGCGCACCTCTGGCGGGCGCGGGACGGGCAGCTCAAACGGGACGTCGCACTGACGTTGCTGGTCGGCGATCCGGCCGATCCGGAGGCTGCCCGGCAGGCCCGGCGCACCCTGGAACGGGCCGCGCACGCGTCGAAGTTCGGGCACGGCGGCGTCGCACGGGTGCTGGACGTGCTCAGCCTCGGCAGCGGCGTCACCTCCAGCGAGGGACTGCTCGGCGTCGTGGTGGCGGAGTGGACCAAGGGCAGCGACCTGGTGGACCTGGTCGCGCAGCGGCCGGTGGCCCCCGCCGCGGCCGCGCGGATGGTGCAGGCGCTCGCCGAAGCCGTCGACCACGCCCACCAGAACGGCCTCGTCCTCGGCCTCGACCACCCGCAGCGGCTTCGGCTCACGCCGGGCGGCGCGCTCAAGCTCGCCTTCCCCGGCCCGCTGCCGGAAGCCACGCTCCGCGACGACGTCAAGGCGCTCGGCGCGGTGTTGTATCTGCTGCTCACCGGACGCTGGGCGCTGCCCGGCGGACCGCCCGCGATCCCCGCGGCCCCGCTCACGCCGCAGGGGCACGTGGTGCCGCCGCGGTCGCTGGTGCCCGCGGTGCCGCCGGAGCTGTCTTCGCTGGCGGTGCGCACGATCGAGGACGGCGGCAGCGGCGGGATCCGCACCAGCTCGGCCATCCTTCGCGTGCTCGGCCAGGTCGCCGAGCAGGAGGAACGCACCCAGCTGATCAACGCGGTCGGCAAGGAAGACGCGGCGGCGGAGACCGACGGCACGATCTGGACCACGAAGAAGCCGGTGAAGGACGTCGCGCGGCGGCGGAAGCTGGCCTTCGGCGTCACCGTGCTGGTGGTCGCCACCGTGGTCATCCTCGCCTGGGGCGGGCTGATGCTGATCAACCTGTTCCAGGGCGACGGCAAACCCACCGGTCCGACGCTCAACGTCGCGGCCCCTCCGAGCAGCTCGGCCCCGGCCAAACCGGGCAACCAGGCCCCGCCGCCGGCGAACCAGCCGCCCGCGGGCCCGAAGATCGGCGAGCCGGTGGCTCCGAAGGCGGCCTCGGTCTACAACCCGGAGGGCTCGGGCGACAACCCCGGCCGGGCCAAGAACACGATCGACGGCGACCCGGGCACGATCTGGAAAACCGACCAGTACCAGCAGCAGCTGCCCTCACTGAAGCCCGGCGTCGGCATCGCGGTCTCGTTCGACAACCCGGTGAACCTCGCGCAGGTGAAGATCAGCGCGAACAGCCCGGGCACGAAGGTCGAGATCCGGTCGGCGGACAGCAAGAACCCGAAGCTCGACGACACCAAGGTGGTCGGAAGCGGCGACCTGAACGGGCCGGACACCACGATCACTTTGCAGCAGCCGACGCAAGGCCAGTACTTCATCGTCTGGATCACCCAGCTGGGCGACAACGGCGGCGACGGCTTCCTGACTCAGATCGGAGACCTGAGCTTCCTGCCTGCGGCGTGAGCTGCGATCGCCACTCAGTAGGCTCTGCCGGGTGACGGCTGCAGCTCCCACGGATGCGGATCTGATCGCGGCACACGCCGCGGGCGATCCGCATGCGTTCAGTGAACTGGTCCGGCGGCATCGAGACCGCATGTGGGCGGTCGCCCTGCGCACGCTGCGCGATCCGGAAGAGGCCTCGGACGCGCTGCAGGAGGCGTTCATCTCGGCCTTCCGCGCGGCAGGCAAGTTCCGGGCGGAGTCGCAGGTCACGACGTGGCTGCACCGGATCGTGGTGAACGCGTGCCTCGACCGGATCCGGCGAAAGCAGGCCCGGCCGACCGTGCCGCTGCCCGAGACCGGGGAGTACAACGAACCGGCCGCGCCCGGCGATTCGATGGCGGACAAGGAAACCAGCCTGCTGGTCCGCAAGGCGCTCGACGAGCTGCCCGAGGACCAGCGCGCGCCGATCCTGCTCGTCGACGTCGAGGGTTATTCGGTGGCCGAAACCGCGAAGATGCTCGGCATCGCGGAAGGCACGGTCAAGAGCCGATGCGCGCGCGGGCGGGGAAAACTCGCGAAGGTTCTCGGGCATCTGCGGAACCCGGACGGGGGTGGCGACGTCCCAACTAACGAAAGCAAACGCAAGCACGCCACTTCGGAGGGGTCCCGGAGTGCCGGGCGGGCCCAGCGCTCGCCGGGGAACGGGGAGGGACGATGACGGACGAGAGCCGGGGGGCAGGCGGAACCATCGGACCGCCCTGGTCTGTCGACCTGCTCGCCGACCTCCACGCCGGGGTCCTCGACGATCAGGAGGCCGCGCAGCTCTGGCCGCGGGTGAACGCGGATCCGGAGGCGCGCTCGATCATCGAGGCCCTCGAAGCGACCACCGCCGACCTGTCCGCGCTCGGTGCGGAACCGGCCCCGCCGATGCCCGCCGAGTTCGCGGCCAAGCTCGACGCCGCGCTCGCCGCGGAGTCGGCGGCCCGGCAGGAGGCCACGTTTCCGGCGGCGGCACCGAAGCCTGCTGAGCAGCCGGTCGCGCCGGTGGTGGACCTGTCGGCGGCGCGGAAACGGCGGAACCGGCAGCTCGGCTGGGGCGCGGGGATCCTGACCGCCGCCGCGGCCGCAGCGGTAGCCATCACGCTGACAGTTCCCGGTACGACGACCACAGACACCTCAGGCGTCGCCGCGCCCGCACCGTCCGCGGTAGGCGGCCCGTCCGTCGGCAGCGACGGCAGCGGTGCCGAAGCCCTGCTGGGCGGCGGTCTCGGCGTGCGGAACTACGGTCCGCTGCAGGACGCGAAACGGTTCGACGCGTGCGTCGCCGCGGCTGGCATGGACCCAGCGGTGCGGCCGGAAGGCGTGCGGCCGGTGACCGTCGAGGGCAAGCCGGGCGTGGTGGCGATTTACACCACCGGCAAGCTCGCGCAGTTCCGGCTGGTCGCATTCGGAGCGGACTGCGGGCCGGGGAACCCGGCCAAGCTGTTCGACAAGGTGGTCGGCAAGAAGTAGCGGCCCGGACGTAGCGGCCGTCACCGCCGGGAACACCTCCACCTACGATCGTGTTGAGCCTGGAGCACAGGTCACTACGAGCGGAGGGTTGACGGGTGGCTGCCGAGGAAATCAGGAACCTGATCGTCGTCGGATCGGGTCCTGCCGGTTACACCGCAGCGGTCTACGCGGCGCGCGCACAGCTCGAACCGCTGGTGTTCGAGGGCACGCAGTTCGGCGGCGCGCTGATGACCACCACCGAGGTCGAGAACTTCCCGGGCTTCCGCGACGGGATCCAGGGTCCGGACCTGATGGAGGAGATGCGCAAGCAGGCCGAGCGCTTCGGCGCCGAGCTGCGCGCGGAAGACGTCGAATCGGTCGAGCTGACCGGCGACGTGAAGTACGTCGTCGCGAACGGCAAGCGCTACGCCGCCCGCGCGGTCATCCTCGCCATGGGTGCCGCTGCGCGGTACCTGAAGGTGCCGGGCGAGCAGGAGCTGCTCGGCCGCGGCGTCTCCGCCTGTGCGACCTGCGACGGTTTCTTCTTCCGCGACCACGACATCGCGGTGGCCGGCGGCGGCGACTCGGCGATGGAGGAGGCGACCTTCCTGACGAAGTTCGCCAAGTCCGTGACGATCGTGCACCGCCGCGACGAGTTCCGGGCGTCGAAGATCATGCTCGAGCGCGCTCGCGCGAACGAGAAGATCAAGTGGCAGCTGAACTCGCAGATCACCGGCGTCGAGGGCGACGGGACGGTGTCCGGCCTGAAGGTGCGCGACACGAAGTCCGGCGAGGAGAAGACGCTCGACGTGACCGGGTTCTTCGTCGCGATCGGCCACGACCCGCGCAGCGAGCTGGTGCGCGGTCAGGTCGACGTGGACGAGGACGGTTACGTGCTCACCAAGGGCCGCACGTCCTACACGAACGTGCCCGGCGTGTTCGCCGCCGGCGACTTGGTGGACCGCACTTATCGTCAGGCGATCACCGCGGCCGGTTCCGGCTGCAGCGCGGCGATCGACGCGGAACGATGGCTCGCGGAGCACGGCGAAGCCGAGGCGCACGAGGCACCGGAACTGGTCGGCGGCGGCTACGGCGCCGGCGAGCACTGACTTTCCCACCGAGTTGAAGGAGCAAGCGATGTCCGAACCCGTGAAGGTGACCGACAAGTCGTTCGTGGACGACGTTCTGACCAGCGAGAAGCCGGTCCTCGTCGACTTCTGGGCGACCTGGTGCGGTCCGTGCAAGATGGTCGCCCCGGTGCTCGAGGAGATCGCGAAGGAAAACGGCGACAAGATCAAGGTCGCGAAGCTCGACATCGACGAGAACCCGAACACGGCGCGTGACTACCAGGTGATGTCGATTCCGACGCTGATCCTGTTCCAGGGCGGCAAGCCGGTGAAGCAGATCGTGGGCGCGAAGCCGAAGGCCGCGCTGCTGTCCGATCTCGCCGACGTGCTCTGAGCGGTCCACCTGCTGAGAACCCGGGCCTGCGGCGATCGACCCGCCGACCCGGGTTCTCGCACGTTCGGGGGACACCCGCGCGGAGGGGTGTCCGCAGGTGCACCTGGCGTGTCTGCCTGGGGAAGGCGCACCCGTCCGAGGGCGCACCGACCGGGCCTGCGTACTCACCGAGAGTTCACAGGGCACAATAGGTGCCTGGGTACACCCCCACCCAGGTTTCTGTTTCGCATCGAGCCGGTTTCGGTGCCTGAGGAAGAGCGAGGAGTGCATGCGGGTACTCCGCCGCGGTGACGCCGGTCCCGACGTCGCCGAGATCAGGTCGATCCTTGCCGGGATGGATCTGCTCCCGCCGGTGGCGGGGACCGAGCGGTACAACACGTTCGACGTCGCGGTGGAGCAGGCCGTGCGCGCGTTCCAGCAGCGCCGTGGGCTCATCACCGACGGCGTGGTGGGCCCTGCGACGTACCAGGCGCTCAAGGGCGCCAGCTATCACCTGGGGAGCCGCCCGCTCCAGTACCTTTTGTCGGCGCCGGTACACGGCGACGACGTTTTCACTCTTCAGGAGCGGCTCACCGAACTGGGCTTCGACGCCGGCCGCCCGGACGGCTATTTCGGCCCGCAGACCGAGCGCGCGCTGCGCACGTTCCAGCGCGACATGCGGCTGACGTCGGACGGAATCTGCGGCCCGGCCACCATCCGCGAACTGCACCGCCTGTCGTCGCCGCGCGCCCGCGGCGGCCGCCCGGTTTTCTTGCGCGAGCAGGAGCAGGTGCGTCAGGCCGGCCCGCGGCTGCGCGGCAAGCGCATCGTGATCGACCCGGGCCACGGCGGCGAGGACCTCGGCGTCGTCGCCGGCAGCCTGCGCGAAGCGGACATCGCCTGGGACCTGGCGCGGCGGCTCGAGGGCCGGATGCAGGCCACCGGCATGGAGGCCCTGATCAGCCGGGGCCCGAACCACAGCCCGACGGATTTCGAACGCGCCCGTTTCGCCAACGACGCCGGCGCGGACCTGTTCCTGTCGCTGCACAACGACGGCAACCCGTCGCCGCGCGCGCAGGGCGTGGCGAGCTTCCACTTCGGCACCGGCAATGGCACGACGTCCACCGTCGGCGAGCTGCTGGCCGGCTTCATCCAGCGCGAGGTCGCCGCCCGCACCGGCCTGCTGGACTGCCGCACGCACTACAAGACGTGGGAGATCTTCACGCGCACGCGCTGCCCAGCCGTCCGCGTGGAAATCGGCTACCTGACCAACCCGGACGACGCTGCCCGCCTGGCCGACCCCGCCTTCCGGGACGTCGTGGCCGAGGGCATCCTCATCGCGGTCAAGCGCCTCTACCTCCTGGGCGAGGGCGACCAGCCGACCGGCACCTTCACCTTCGCCGACGTCCTGGCCCACGAACTGGCCAAGGCCGAATAACACCCCCTCTCGCTCCCGTTCGACCTCAGTCCTCCCGGCTTGCCCCCTCCTGCCGGTAGGACCCCCTGACTTCGCCCTGAACCAGACTTTCCCCGCCTCACGTCGCCCCGGGGCCCTTCCGCACGCCCCGCCCGCTGCCGCCCCTCTCAGCGTGCTCCCGTTTACCCGTGCTGACGCGAACTCACCCCAGCCAACCACTACCCACAGTCACGACCAGCCGTCTCGCTCCCCAGCCCTCACCCCTGCGCCCGCCCGCCAGGCCAACCGCCACCCCGCGCCCCGCCAACCGAGAGCCCCAGCCTTAAACAACCGGAGCAACCACACCGCTTCACCGGTGCCACAAGAACTTGCGCCCCACCGCTCCAGCACCCACCACACCTGGGGGCAGCCCCCACCCTCACCGGGGGGCGTCCCCAGATCCATTCTATCCATCCACAGCTTTTCCACGGCCTCTATCTGCAATCTGTGGATAACTCGGGTGTTCTTCCACAGTTGTGCACAGCTACCGGGAGTGGGTGTTTCCCGGGCGAACTGGAGGTGGTATGGGGCTCGTCGGACGGAGATTCACCGGGTTCCGAGTACGGGTGAGTCGACGGAAACAGAGGCTTGGCTGACCTCGGACGATGTGGTTCGAGCGGCAGCTCAGCGGGCCGGGAATGGGTGGATTGCGAAGCTCAGTGGGCAGACTGGGACGCCGGTGAGAGCCGGGAGGTACCGAGGTGATCGGCACGGAGAGTGACCGGCGAGGCCGTGGGGAGCCGGGATTTCCGGAGCGAGGCGAGCGAGCCAGCTGGGTTGTTCATGGTGAGTGCCAGCAAGGTCATTCTGGCTGATCTGGAGAAGGGTCAGGCTCGGCCGAGGCTGGGTTCGGCGGTCGTGATCGTCACCTGGCCGAGCAGGCGCTCCAGAGCCGCTTCGACGTCTTCCTTCCAGGTGATCGCCGAGCGCAGTTCCAGGCGCAGCCGCGGGTACTTCGGGTGTGGGCGCACCGTTTTGAAGCCGACGCTCTGCAGGAACGCGGCGGGCAGCACGCACGAGTGCTGGCCCAGCGGGTCCTCGTCGTCGGGGGTGGCGTCGCCGAAGGATTCGATGGCGCGGACGCCGCGTTTGGTCAGGTCTTTCGCCACGGCCTGCACCAGCATCCGGCCGAGGCCGCCGCCGCGGAATTCCGGCAGGACCTGGAACGCGGTGAGCAGGACGGCGTCAGCGCTGGGCGGCGACGTCGGGAAGGCGAGCGACCGGGGCACGGCGTTCGGCGGGGCGTACAGCACGAAACCGACCGGCAGCGTGTCGCTGTACACGATGCGGCCGCAGGAACCCCATTCCAGCAGCACGCTGGACACCCAGGCTTCCTTCTCGACCTCGGTGGAGCCGTACTCCTCGGCCTGCGCCTTCAGATGCGGCGCGAGCTCCCAGTACACGCACTGGCGGCAGCTTTTGGGCAGGTGCTCGAGATTGTCCAGGGTGACGCCCACCACGCGACGTGACACCTGAAACCTCCCTGGACCCCGCAACTCCGGCCCCGACGCCCGCAAAAGCGCAGGCGGCACCGGAAGAACCTCCCCGAGGATAGGCCGATGTGACAAGCGCCGGAAGAGCGGGGAGCCGGAAGAGGCGGTGGTTACACTCGATGGATCTACCAGCAGGTACCCACCGAGCCCTCAGGTGTCCGATGACCGAGAACCGCCCCGCCAAGCCGCAGACCGGCCGCCACAATCTCGACCCGCATCTCGACCGGTACGCAGCACGCACCGCCGGGATGACTGCCTCCGAGATCCGCGCGCTTTTCGCAGTGGCCAGCCGGCCGGAGGTCGTCTCGCTCGCCGGCGGCATGCCGAATCTCGCCGCGCTGCCCCTCGACACGCTCTCGGCTCAGGTCGGCGAAATCATCGCCGAGGAGGGGCTGGTCGCCCTGCAGTACGGGTCCGCGCACGGCGTTCCCGCGCTGCGCGACCAGATCTGCGAAATCATGGCTCTCGAGGGGATCAAGGCGCACCCCGACGACGTCGTGGTCACCGTCGGTTCCCAGATGGGCCTCGACATGGTGACCCGGCTCTTCTGCGACCCCGGCGACGTGGTGATCGCCGAGGGCCCGTCGTACGTCGGCGCGCTCGGATCGTTCGCCGCGTACCAGGCGAACGTCGTGCACGTCGCGATGGACGAGCACGGTCTCGTGCCGGAAGGGTTGCGGGAAGCCTTGCACCAGGCCGAAAAAGCCGGGCAGCGGGTCAAATTCCTTTACACCATCCCGAATTTCCACAACCCGGCCGGCGTTACCTTGTCGGCCGAACGTCGTCCGGAGATCGTCGAGATCTGCCGCGAGCACGGCGTGCTGATCATCGAGGACAACCCGTACGGCCTCCTCGGTTTCGACGGCCAGACCTACCCGGCGCTGCGCTCGCTCGACCCGGACAACGTCGTGTACCTCGGCTCGTTCTCGAAGACGTTCGCCTCCGGGCTGCGCGTCGGCTGGGTGCTCGCGCCGCACGCGGTGCGCGAAAAGCTTGTGCTGGCAGCGGAATCTGCCACTTTGTGCCCGCCGACCTTCAACCAGATGATCGTCTCGCGCTATCTCGCGACGCACGATTGGAAGGGCCAGATCAAGAAGTTCCGGGAGAACTACCGCGAGCGCCGCGACGCGATGTTGTCGGCGCTGCACCAGTATCTGCCGCCCGGCTGCTCCTGGACCAACCCCGACGGCGGCTTCTACGTGTGGGTCACCGTGCCGGAAGGCGTTGACACCAAAGCAATGTTGCCGCGCGCGGTCACCGCACGGGTGGCGTACGCGTCCGGCACCGGTTTCTACGCCGACGGTTTCGGCTCCCGCCAGATGCGGTTGTCGTACTGCTACCCGACGCCGGCACGCATCCGCGAAGGCGTGCGCCGGCTCGCCGCGGTCCTTGAGTCCGAAATGGACCTCAGCCGCACCTTCGGTAGCGTGAAGGCGCGCACCATCCCGGGGCCCGAGACCCCGTCTCCGGACACGGTCTGACCGGCCCTGCAACACTAAGGAGTTCCCACGGTGGTCGACCGTACCGTTGCCGTGCTCGCCGGCGGGCTTTCCCACGAACGCGACGTTTCGCTTCGCTCCGGGCGCAGGCTGTCCGCCGCGCTGCGGGCCGAGGGCCTCACCGTGGAGGAGTGGGACACCGACGCCGGGCTGCTGGAACGGCTTCGCACGCAGCGTCCGGACGCGGTTGTCGTCGCCCTGCACGGCGGCGAGGGCGAGAACGGCTCGGTGCAGACCGTGCTGGAAATGCTCGACGTGCCGTTCGTCGGCACCCATTCGCAGGGCTGCCGCCGCGCCTGGGACAAGCCGACCGCGAAGGCGTTCGTGCAGCAGGCCGGGTTTTCCACGCCGGACTGGGTTGTGTTGCCGCACAGCACTTTCCGCGAACTGGGTGCCCAGTCGGTGCTCGACGCGATGGTCGAGCGGCTCGGCCTGCCGCTGATCCTCAAACCGGACCAGGGCGGGTCGGCGCTCGGCACGCAGGTGGTCCGGGAGGCGGCGGAGCTGCCCGCGGCGATGGTCGGCTGCTTCGCCTACGGCGACACCGTGCTCGCGGAACGGTTCGTAGACGGCGTTGAAGTGGCCGTCACGGTCATCGAAGGGGAGAACGGGGCCGAGGCCCTGCCCGCGGTCGAGATCGTGCCGGAGAGCGGCGTCTACGACTACACCGCGCGCTACACCGCCGGTCTCACCGACTTCTTCACCCCGGCCCGGATTTCCGACGAAGCCGCGAAGGCAGTCGGCGAACTCGCCGTCGGTGCGCACCGGTGGCTCGGGCTGCGCGACATCTCGCGCACCGACGCGGTGATCACGCCGGACGGGGGAGTCCACTTCCTCGAAGTGAACCTCTCGCCGGGCCTCACCGAAACCTCGACGGTGCCGATGGCCGTCGAAGCCGCCGGCACCACCCTCGGCTCAGTTTTCGCGGATCTCGTCGCGCGCGCCGTCGCCCGCGCGAACTGAACGACCTAGACGGACGGGGCGGGCGGCGGTCCGCCGCCCTTCCCCTCGCCGGTTTTCCGTCGGCCACTCCGCGTGACCTCGACGGTCCCGATCCGCAATCATCACCGTGACGAAACGCCCCTGGGTGATCCCTAATCGGTTTCGTCGGTCTGATTCGCCGATTTTTCCCCAGAATTCGCGTCGATGATCCCGACGATCCGCTCCAGGTCGTCCACCGATCCGAACTCGAGAACGATGCGTCCCTTGCGCCGGCCGAGGTCGACCTTCACCCGGGTGTCGAACCGATCGGACAGCCGGTTCGCGAGTTCCTGCAATCCGGGTGCCTGAATCGGCTTGCGGGGAGCGGCCTTCGGCTTGGCCGGCTTCTCGCTCTTCTTCAGCGTGACGGCTTCCTCGGTGGCGCGCACCGACATGCCCTCCGCGACGATCCGAGCCGCCAGTTCCTCCTGGCTTTCCGGATCCTCCAACGACAGCAGCGCCCGCGCGTGCCCAGCGGACAGCACACCAGCGGCCACCCGCCGCTGCACCGCGAGGGGGAGTTTGAGCAGCCGGATGGTGTTCGTGATGACCGGACGGCTGCGACCGATCCGACCGGCCAGCTCCTCGTGCGTCACCGCGAACTCGTCGAGCAGCTGCTGATAAGCCGCCGCTTCTTCGAGCGGGTTCAGCTGCACGCGGTGGATGTTCTCCAGCAGCGCGTCCCGCAGCATCGACTCGTCGGCGGTCTGCCGCACGATCGCGGGGATCGCCTCGAGTTCCGCCTGCTGCGAGGCCCGCAGCCGGCGCTCGCCCATGACGAGTTCGTACTCGTCGTCCCCGAGTTCGCGGACGACGATCGGCTGCATGAGCCCGAACTCGCGGATCGAATGCTCGAGTTCGGCGAGCGCTTCCTCGTCGAAAACCTGGCGAGGCTGCTTCGGGTTCGGCTTGACCGAGCTGACCGGGATCTCGCGGTACACCGCGCCGGCGACCTCGCCGCCCGCGATCGGCTGGCCCGCCGCGCCGTTCGCCGCGAACCAGCCCTTGTCCTCGCGGGCCGCGTTCTCCGCGGCCGCGGGCGTGCTGGTCTCGTTCGCGGCCGGAGGCGTCGCTGGCCCGGTCGGGATCAGGGCCGCCAGTCCGCGGCCGAGTCCTCCTCTGCGCTCAGTCATGTGGTGCTGCTCCTCTCCTTCACACCCCGCTCGGCGATCTCCTTCGCCGCGTCGAGATAGCTCATGGCACCACGTGAACCGGGGTCGTAGGCGAGGACGGTCTGGCCGTAGCCGGGTGCCTCGGACACCTTCACGCTGCGCGGGATGACGGTCTTCAGCACCGTGTCGCCGAAGTGGTTCCGGACCTCGTTGGTCACCTGGTCGGCCAGTTTGGTGCGTCCGTCGTACATCGTGAGCAGAATCGTCGACACGCTGAGTTCGCGGTTGAGGTGCTGCTGCACGAGTTCGATGTTGCTGAGGAGCTGCCCGAGACCTTCGAGCGCGTAGTACTCGCACTGGATCGGGATGAGCACTTCCTGCGCCGCCACCATCGCGTTGACGGTGAGGAGACCGAGCGACGGCGGGCAGTCGATGAAGACGTAGTCGACGTCGAGCTGTTCGAGCGCCCCGGACGACAGCGCCTCCTTGAGCCGCGTCTCGCGGTTCGCCATGGAGACGAGTTCGATCTCGGCACCGGCGAGATCGATCGTCGCGGGCACGCAGAAGAGGTTGGGGGACTGTTCGCTCTGCGCGGCGGCCTCGGCGATCGAGACCTCGCCGATGAGCACCTCGTAGATCGAGGGCGTCCCGGAGCGGTGGTCGATGTCGAGCGCGGTGCTGGCGTTGCCCTGCGGGTCGAGGTCGATCACCAACGTTTTCAGCCCGTGCACGGCAAGCGCCGCGGCCAGGTTGACGGTGCTCGTCGTCTTGCCGACCCCGCCCTTCTGGTTGGCGACGGTGAGCACCCGGCGGCGAGTCGGGCGGGGGAGCACCCCTTCCTTGGGGTGGAGCACGCTCGCGGCGCGAACGGCTTCTTCAGCGATCGGCGTCCAGCCCATCTCCTGGCTGGCCTCCGCGGAGTCGGACGGCGGGGGATTCACCGGTCTCGACACCTCCTCCTGGTAGACGATTCGGGGG
Source organism: Amycolatopsis sp. NPDC054798 (assembly GCF_053611505.1). Taxonomy (NCBI): domain Bacteria; kingdom Bacillati; phylum Actinomycetota; class Actinomycetes; order Pseudonocardiales; family Pseudonocardiaceae; genus Amycolatopsis; species Amycolatopsis sp. NPDC054798. Next base: position 87,600 of record NZ_JBSHAM010000037.1, read on the forward strand.
CGTTCACACCGCGATGTTTCACGTGGAACGGCGCGGCTCTTGTCGTTCGCTAGCTCCGCCTGCCGCGTGGCCGGTTCGGCTTCGGCGGCAGGCGACGGATCAGGACCACCGTGCTGGGGACTTCGAGTACTGCCTTCCCGCATTCAGCGACCTGTGGTTCGGCACCACCGGCCTTGCGCACCGCGTCGCGGTCACGGGAGATCTCTTCGGCGGCGCTGGCGCCTTTGAGGGCAACCAGTCGACCTTCGGGACGAACCAGGGGAAGGCACCAGCCCGCGAGCCGAGCAAGAGGGGCGACCGCGCGGGCGGTGACGACGTCTGCGCCACTCAGCTGCTCGCGTACGGACCGCTCCTCGGCGCGTCCACGGACGATGGTGATCGGGAGTTCCAGCTTCTCGGCGACCTCGGCCAACCAGTCAACCCGGCGAGCCATGGGTTCCAAGAGAACGATATCGAGGTCCGGTCGGGCGATCGCCAGCGGTACTCCCGGAAGCCCAGCCCCCGACCCGACGTCGACCACGCGCGCCTCGGAGGGGATCTGCTCACCGATCACCGCGGAGTTCAGCACGTGCCGCTCCCAGAGCCGATCCACCTCACGCGGTCCGATCAACCCTCGCTCGACCCCGTGGGTCGCCAGCAGCTCCACGTATCCGGCGGCTTGCTCGACGCGCTCCCCGAACACCTCCACCGCCGCGGTCCGGACCGTTCCGGTGGCGCCGTCCAAGCTCACTACTCCCACTCCTCGCTCCGCGCGTTTCACGTGAAACGCGCTCGGTTGATTGTCCCTGATGCCGACGCCAAATCGAGCCGACAGACCGCAACTGTGGACAACTCCACTCGAGTCGCCGACCCATCCACAGGCCGTTTCACGTGAAACGCGAGCCGAGAGCGAAGCGGGGTCGAGTTTCACGTGAAACGCCACGCTTGTAATTCGCTCCGGGGCAACACCGGCGGACCGAGCGAGAGTGGCCTCGGTCGGCGGTACGGCGACGGCGGAGTCGAGGTGTCGTGCACCAGTCACCGGGCGCTGACGATCCAAATCTCAGCAGCGAGTGTCGAGTTGCGTCGGTGCGGCAATGTCCCGGGCCGGTGTCGGTCCGGCACCGCTCGTGTTGGGCAGCGGGACGACTCTGTCCAAGGAAGCGCGTCGGCGCGCTTCCTTGGACAGGCCGCGGTCGGCGAGAAGGGGAGCGGGGCGACGCAGCGGCGGCCCCGGAGTCGACCGGCAGACATAAAAGAAGCGGGCCACCCGCTTTTTGCGGTGGGGCGCGTCGGGGCCGTGGGCAAAACCACCCCGGGGGCAGTACACGGGGGAGATCAACACCCCACCCGTAGGGGGCGCGCCCAC